>JAKQBQ010000095.1 GCA_029574055.1 Methanobacteriota archaeon | reverse complement strand
CGTTCAACATGGTCTTTGAGTTAAAGTGAATCCTGCTCGGTAAGAATATATCTTCCACACAGCCATGTGTCTTTCATGAACGACGTGCTTATCAACATTTACAGCAGGGCTTCTGTGAGGAGTTACAAGCCTGACAAGGTGCCGGACAGCGATATAAAGGAGATTATCAGGGCAGGGTTCCACGCAGCGAACGGGATGAACCGCCAGGCGGTCGAGTTCGTTGTGATCGAGAACAAAGATTCCATCTCAAAATACAACAGAAAAGCGATAAACCTCTTTGCAGAGATGTCGAGAGCCTCCGGGCACCCTAACCCGATGGTAGAAAAGATGGCGAGCGATCCGAAGGCGGACATATTCCACGGCGCTCCCGCCATAGTGTTCGTATTCACAAACCCAAGCGCGGTGACTCCCGTAGAGGACGGGTCGCTTGCCGTTGGGAATATGATGCTCGCTGCTCATTCGATGGGATACGGCACCTGCTTCATAGGATTCGCCGCAGGCCTGGATAAAGATCCGGAATTCAGGAAGGAGTGCAAGGTGCCGGACGGCTACAAGTACATCGCATGCATGATCCTCGGCAGGCCGGACGGCGATATCGAGAAGCACAGCCGCTCTGACGTGAAGATCCTCAATTGGCTCAAGTGAATCGATGATATACTCCAATACCATCAACGGCACCTTCATCGAAAGGCCGAACAGATTCATAGCATATGTGGACATCAACGGAAAAAAAGAGAAGTGCCACGTCAAGAACACAGGCAGGTGCAAAGAGATATTGGTGCCGGGCGCGAAAGCGGTGCTTTCTGTCTCCGACAACCCGGAACGATCCACTGCCTACGACCTAATTGCCGCCTATAAGAACGGGATGCTTGTGAACATAGATTCGCAGGTCCCCAACAAAGTTGTCGCGGAGTCAATACATCTCATACCCGGGTTTGAACAGACGGACTTTCTGCGCCCCGAATACGGCTACAGGGATTCGCGCATTGATATCTTCGCTAAGAGCGGCGAAAGGAAGATGCTCATGGAGGTCAAAGGCGTGACGCTCGAAATAGACGGCCTCGCCTTGTTCCCCGACGCACCGACGGAACGCGGCCTCAAGCACGTGAGAGAACTGGAAGCATCGCTGGAAGAGGGATACGAGGCGTACATAATGTTCCTTATCCAGATGTCCGGCCCGAAGGTCTTCTCTCCCAACTACGATATGCACGAGGAATTCGCATCCGAGGTGGAAAGAGCGCACAGCCTGGGAGTGAAAGTGCTTGCATACGATTGCGATGTAACTGAAAACTCGATATCATTGGGAAGGCCGGTCGATATCTCTTTCAGAGATCACTCGTAATCGACTTCGCGGGATGAGTCCGCGCCCAATTCTTTGTCGTCTTCCGCGATGATCACTCTTACTATCTTCAGATATTTCGCGAGGGCCACCGACTGGTCGTTGATCATTTGGTGCAGGAGATACACGTTCTTCAGCGCCGCCGGGGCGTCTATGAACTTCCCGCCTTCCGGCTCGTCCCGGATCATGTTCAGGACCACCGACTTCATTGACTTAGTGCCGGTAAGCATGTTCTGGTATCCCGCCACCGCATCAAGCGCGGATGCCCCGTACGAAGTGGCGTTGATGTAGTCCATAGCCGCATCGCACAGATCTGAATAGTTATCGAAATCCACATCCTCGACCAGATGCGTGAACACCTCGTTGAGCTTGTCCTGATAGTACGAATACACATCCAGTTTCGATTTGCCCACGTCGGAAATGAGTTCCGAGGGGCCGTACATGTCCTTCATGTCCTTGAGGTTGAAGGTCGAGCTGACCTGGAATTTCCTTACCGTTTTGTCGTTAGGAGTTATGACCATGTTCTTTCTGACAAGATACATATCGATCATCGGCTGGATGATCTTGTTGTGGCGGACGATGGCCTTTCTCTCTTCGCGTTTTTTGACCCTCTTCTCCTTGCGGGCGTTGATCCTGTCCATGATTATCACCGCGAACAGCAGAGCAAACACGCTTCCCGCACTTCCTCTGATGATGTCCTGTATGTTCATGGACTCATCCGAAGTGAACGCGACCACCGCCCACGCTATGATGATGTACATCAAGATCGCAAGGATGGAGAGGATCAGCAGCCTGGACTCGTACGCCTTCTCAAGGGCTTTGGACGGCCTCTTGCGCTTGGCGGACGACGGGCTCGAGCTCTTTATCTTCCCCACGATGTCGGGTTTCTTTATCTCAGGCTTCTTTATGTCCGGCATCTTCATTAGACCACATCGCAGTTC
>JAKQBQ010000066.1 GCA_029574055.1 Methanobacteriota archaeon | reverse complement strand
CTCGAAGGACAGCTTCCTGCCGTCCTTGATTATTGCGGAGGCCCTTTCGAACATTATCAATTCCTGCTGAATCTCATGAACCCGGAGCAGCCGAACACATCTATGCCCTTCTTCTCCCATACATCGCATATACGGTTGATCCCAAGGGAGTCTGATGCCATGTGCCCGGAGATCACCATGTTGATGTGGTGTTTCTTCGCTTCTTCCAAATGGTTCTCGGGGAAGTGCATCCCCACGATCGTCCCAACGCCGGCATCCGCAAGCTTCTCATAGATCTCCTTCGGGCCGGACGTTCCGCCGGTCATCTTCGCTATTATCTTCCCGCAGCGGTTCTTCTTTCCGCCGAGCATTATCTTGGGAGGATCGTTGTATCTCGCCGCCTGTTTGAATTCGGGCTCTTTCATCAGTATGTTGATTATCTCTTCCAAATATTTAGGCTGGCTCTTTTCAAAGAGATCTTCCAGATACTGCTGCACCATGTTGTCTGCGGGCGAGTGTATGTTGAACATGAGGATGTTCATGAGCCTTGCTGCATCCACCGATTGGTTGTAGTTGGATCCCATCACATTCCTCGATACTTCGTCCATCCTTGTCTTCATCAGGCCTTCCGTGATGTTTATCGGTATCCCGATATCATGGAACATATCCGTCTGCATCCACATGACCTCCGGGAAAGGGGTCTTGGACACGCCGACAGGGTGATGGGCCACCACAGCGGAGATATTCTGCCCTTTCTCTTTCAGCCGGTCTGCGAGCATTATCTCTCCGGTCCCGATGTCGATGCCCCACATGAACCTCTCCGCCTCTGTCTCTTTCGCAAGGTCCTCTCCCCAGGAGAGCCTCGAGTCTGCATAGGGGTTCCAAAGCTTTTCTTTGTCGAAATACTCCTTTTTCCCAACGGGAAGCTTCTTGTACTCTTCTTTGGCGTTCTTCAGGACGAGATCCACTTCTTCTTTCGGCCTCGGATCGTTCTTTATCCCCGTCTCAATCGCCAGCTTGTAGGCATCATAGACTTTCATATGCTTCTCAGATAGGGAGTAGATTATAATTAATCTTGCCAGAGTACAACGGCGGAAACCGCTGCGGGTTCAAACGTATGGGATCCGGGTCGGCGATCTTTGGCGAAGCTTTTGCTTTTCATACCGGCTGTAGGAACAGTTCGCTGAAAGAGGGATATTCACTGCTTCCAGACATACTTGGCATCCTTGTAGCTGCCGGTCTTCCTTATCTTCCCGTCTTTTTGAAGCGCCGATAACTTCGCCTCGATGGTCGTTTGGCTCACATCAGGCAGAAGCTCCATGATCTCCTTTTTGGAGATGGGAGTGATGCTGTTCTTCACCGCTGCTTCGACCCGGTTCCCTTTGTTGATCCTATTATTCCCGACAACGTCGAACCTCCTGTCAAGTTCTTTGTAGCACGCGAACAGGGTGAGTATGAAATCCTCGACGAATGGGATGTAATCGTTGCTGTTCATGTGCCAGCCTTCCGACGACACTCTCAGCGCTTCGTAGTATCTGCCCTTTTTGTTGTTGATCTGCTCTTCGAATGATATGTACTTCCCGGCATCGATGCCGTTCCTGTACATCAGAAGGAGGGTCAGGAGCCTGGACATCCTCCCGTTGCCGTCGGAGAACGGGTGTATGCATAGGAAGTCCAAAATGAAGCAGGGGATGAGGATCAGCGGATCGATCCCTGAATCATCCTTCGCATCAAGATAGGCAAGGATAAGCTGCTCCATCGCCGCCGGCGTCTCTTCCGAAGAGACCGGCTTGAACCTTATGCTCCGCCTCCCGTACACGTCAATGCTCATTATGACGTTGTCTTGTGTCTTGTAGCTCCCTCCCTCTTTTGGAGAATAGGACATCATCGCCCTGTGCAAATTCAATATCAGTTCTTCGCTCAGCTCCATGAAGGCATACTCGTTGTGTATGATGTCCAAGACATCGCGGTACCCGGCTATCTCCATCTCATCGTGATTAAGCGGTGCGCTGTTCTTGTTTACGATCTCTTCTATACGCTTATCGGTCGTCACTATACCCTCGATCGCGTTAGACCCTTTGACAGACTGCACCCTTGCGATGGAAACAAGGGCGGCGAACGTTTCAGGGTGGTCCCTCATCCTCTCTTTTTCTTTTGCTTTGAGCGCTTCTATCTTATTCGTCAGGCTCACAAGGTCCATGCGCAATCTCAGGCCGCTGATGAATGAATAATCGTAACGCCGCATCGTCTCTCCACGCAATAATATGTTACTGCATATATTTCATGCTTTTTATATGCAGTATTTTTTGCTAATAGAAATTTACTGCATATTTTCTATCAAAATATATGCAGTAATATTTTTGTTTTGTGCAACAAGCATCGTTAGGCGGCAGCCCATCCATCGGAGGTCGGGACATATAGCAGATTTTATATTATCGGCATTAAACCGAAGGAAACAGACGATATCTTCTCGCTTGAGCGCAAATCAGCGGAAAACTTTTATCAGTTACATACGCGATAGAGAGCCGTTCCCTATGAATGAGATTTGGACCGAGAAATACAGACCGAAGGATCTCGACGAGGTCGTTGGCCAGAAACACATCACCGAGAGAATGAAAGCCTATGTAGCATCCGGCAACATGCCGCATCTCCTTTTGGCGGGGCCGGCGGGCACAGGCAAGACCACATGCGCCCTCGCGCTCGCCAGAGGGCTGTTCGGGGATGAATGGAAGGGGAACTTCGTTGAATTGAACGCATCTGACGAAAGGGGAATAGATATCGTCAGAGGGAAGATCAAGGAGTTCGCAAGGACCGCTCCCCTCGGAAAAGCGGAGTTTAAGATAATATTCATGGATGAGGCGGACGCTCTGACATCGGACGCGCAGGCGGCAATGAGACGCACAATGGAAAAATATTCCAAAATATGCCGCTTTGTGTTCTCATGCAATTACTCATCAAAGATCATCGATCCCCTGCAGTCGAGGTGCGCCGTATTCAGGTTCAGCCCTCTTACCAAAGAGGATGTTGAGAACTACCTCAGGATGATAATCTCCAAAGAGGACGTGAAGATCGACGACGATGCGTTGGAAGGATTGGTGCATGTTGCAAGGGGAGACATGAGGCGCGCGGTCAATTCCCTGCAGGTAGCGGCATCGCTCGGGAAACAGATAACCTTGGATGTGATATACCAGACCACCGGGCTCGCAAAGCCGGAAGAGGTCAGGAAGATGCTGGAAACGGCATTGGCAGGGAACTTCATAGGCGCAAGGGACATGCTTGACACCATCATGATAACATACGGGCTGTCGGGGCAGGATATAATAAAACAGATACATTCGACGTTCTTCGACCTCAGCATAACCGATTCCGAGAAAGTAAGGCTCATGGACAAGACCGGGGAGGTTGAGTTCAGGATCGTGGAGGGAAGCAACGAGAGGATACAGCTCGAGGTGCTTCTGGCATATCTTGTGATGATAGGCGGGAGCAAGAGGTAAGGAGGCATTCGGATGGAAAACAGAGAGCTTTATGACGCAGTATGGAAGAGGAGATCCGTAAGGAAATATCTTGACAAACGAATAGAGGGAAGCAAGATCGAACAGCTCAAAAGCTCTATAGCCTCTTTGAACGAGGCCTCCGGGCTGACAATGGAGTTCATTGAGGAATGCGACGCATTCCGATCCATCAAGACGTTGATGTTCAAGAATGTCCGTTCCGTAATAGCTGTCAAGGGAAAAACAAACGACCCCGACCTATTCGAGAAATGCGGGTATTACGGGGAGCAGATAGTCCTTGAGGCTACCGCTCTGGGACTTGCCACCTGCTGGGTCGCCGCCATAGGCTTCAACAGCAAGAGCAAAACGCTTAACGTCAAGGATGATGAGGAAATAGCCTGCGGGATACCGATAGGTTACGGCGTTGAGGAAATGAGCGAGTCGACGACCGAGCCGGACGCCCCTCACCGGAGGACCATATCCGTATCCGAATTCTTCGACGACAGCACAGACATCCCCGATTGGGTCGCAGCTGCAATGAAAGCCGTCCAATTCGCACCGACAGCCCACAACAGCCAGGTGACAAGATTCAGTTATGACGACGGGGTGGTCTCAGCGGTGATAGCATCCGGGAAACTCAATCTGGTAGACTTTGGGATAACGAAACTGCATTTTGAGCTGGCCGCAGGCGGGAAATTCTCGCTGGGCAACCCAGGCTTTTTCACTAAGGACCATTGATTCACTGTGTAGGCGTCGAGTGCCGGGGGTTCCAACGGAGTGTCTCAACGGCATCCCCATCTGCCGTGTCTATCCCATCGATGACTGTTTTAAATCGTGCCTGTCCGTTCTTTAAGAATAGAAGCTGCCTCTTCGCTGCCTCTGGCTGCCGCCTTCTTGAACCACTTCACGGCGTTGTTCTCGCTCTTCACCATGCCTTCTCCGCTCAGGGACATCTTCCCCAGCTGCAGCATGGCATCGGCATTCCCTTCTCCGGCAGCTTTCGCTAATATCTTCGATGCTTTATTGGGATCCTTTCGAACCCCTCTCCCCTCAAAGGTCATCATGCCGAGCCTGAACCGTGCTTTCGGATGTCCCGCCTCGGCGCATTCGGAATAGATGCGGGCAGCTTCCGGCTCGTCTGCCGGTATCCCTCTGCCTTCTTCCTTCATCACGCCTATCCTGTAGTAAGCAGCAAGGCTTCCGTTCTCGGCAGCTTTCGTATACC
>JAKQBQ010000061.1 GCA_029574055.1 Methanobacteriota archaeon | reverse complement strand
TATCTCGTAGTCGTCTTCCACCAGGAATCCCACCATCGGCATCGCCGCGTTCACGGTGTAACCGTCCTTGGTGACATCAGTGATCATGAAGTAGAATCCGAATACGGCGCCCTCGATCGAATAACGTCCATCCGAGCCAGTGTATGTGCAGTACTCATGACCGTCTAACATGTAAGCGATGGCGACGTTTGCCAACGGGTGTCCGTTGATCGTCACCATTCCGGTGATCTCATGTTCCAAACCTGCGACGGCTGACATATAGAAATTGTGTTCCTCGTTGCTTTCGAGTATGTGCCAGTCCGGCATCTCGATGTACATGAAGTAGCCTGTCTTCTCGACGCTCGTTATGGTGAAGTAAGTGCCGAACTGCATGCTGATGGAATACTGACCGTTGGAATCGGTGATGACAGAGACGCTCTCCATCCCCAGCCTGTCGAAGCATATCGTGACCCCGGCGAGGGGGTATTCACCCACCGTGACCGTACCGGACACTGTATAATATGACTTATCGGTGGTGGTCATGGTGAAGTCGATGATGTACTCATCCTCTACCAGGAATCCCACCGTCGGGACCTGTTCGACCACTGCGTAGCCGCTCCTTGTGACTTCTGTGATGACAAAGAACGATCCGAAGGGTATGCTGTTGATCACATAGACTCCCATCCCGTCTGTGGTCGTTGAGAACGGATTGCCGTCTATGGTGTAGCCGATCGTTACATTCTGCAGAGGAATGCCATTGAAGATGACAGATCTCGTGATTGTATGTTCCGTAACGCCGGTGACTGCCATTGTGAAGTCGAACACTTCGTTATCTTCGATAATGAGACCTTTCGGCATATCTCCGTTCACCCCATAACCGGTCTTCACGACACCGGTGATGGTGAAGAAGGTACCGAACTGCACGCTGACCGAATACTGGCCGTCGGAGTTCGTGATTATCGAACCGACCACAGCCAGGCCGTCCGCGCCTTCTTTGGTGTAGTTTATCGTTACGCCTGCAAGCGGGTGGTCGTTGACCGTTACGGTTCCTGATATTGTGTAGTGTGTTTGGTCGGTGGCGGTCATGGCGAAGTTGATCTCTCCGTCGCCTTCCACCAGGAATCCCGCCATCGGCATCGCCGTGTTCACGGCATAGCCGGACTTGGTGACGTTCGTGATGATGAGGTACGATCCGAAGAGGATGTCGTCTATCAGATAATATCCGTCATCGTCTGTGGTCACCGAAAACGGGTGGCCGTCTATTGTGTAGCTGATAGTGACACCGACCAGCGGGTGGCCGTTGACAGTCACCGTTCCGGTGATGTCGTGGTATGTTCCCGCGACCGCGTTCATAGTGAAGTTGAATGATGCGTCATCTTCCACGATGAATCCTTCTATGGGGACCGGTTCGTTCAGTTCGTATCCGCTCTTGACAACGTTCGTTATAGAGAAGAACATACCGAGAGGTACGCTGATCGTGTACTGTCCATTGGAGTCAACGGTGGTCGTACCCGCCACAACATTGCCTGCAGGGCCTTCTTTCGAGAAGTGCACGATCGCGCCCGGCAGCGGGTGGCCGTTGACAGTTACCGTTCCGGATATGTTGTATGATATCCCGGGATCGGCGATCATGGTGAAGTCGATGGTCTGGCTGTTTGCCACCGTGATGCCTGCTGTAGGCACCTGCTGGCTCGGAGTATATCCGGCCTTGCTTACGCTTTGGATGACGAACAACGCACCGGACTTGACCTGTAAGGAATAGTATCCTGCCTCGTCTGTCACCACAGGCGTCCCGGGGATCCCGTTTATGGTGTATTCGATGGTCACATCCGGCAGCGGGTGGCCGTTTACGGTGACCGTGCCGGTGATATCATAGAGAACGATGGGTTCTGCGGTCAGCAGCTTGTTCGTTGCCTCCAGACCGAAAGTGTATCCGCCGCCTATGTAAATGGAGTTGTTGGGAGTGCCCGTAAGGCTTCCCGTGTTGCCCGTGCTGATCAGGGTCAGTTTTGCGCCGGCGTACGACTGCAGGCCGTCGGTGTCTATTATCACTGTGGCTGTGCCGTTTCCTATGTTCGCGCTGCCGGTGACGATCGCATAGGTATTCGAGGGCGGATTTCCTGCAAAGGTGATCGTGGAGCCGGGGTTCGAGCCTATGCTGAAGTTGCCGTATATCACGCTCTGGGCAGGTAGATTGATCTTGTCAGCGGGATACGCATAACTCGGAACGAATGTGAAACTGTTCGGATAATCGTCCGAGAGGATGACGTTGCAGATTTGTTTGCTGGTGATGTCGAAACCGTTCAGGTTGACCGTTCCGCGGACGAAGGTGCCGCCGTTGATGATGTTGACCGGGCCGGAAGCGCCGATGATGTTTGCGGTGCTGTTCGTCGCGATGACCCCGAAGTTCTCGAGGGTACCGCCGTTCTCGGTGAATACGAATGAGGCATTGGTGTGCCCGACGCCGCAGCGGACGTTGGTGGCGTTGACGAATGTTCCGCCGTCGATCTTGATATAGCTGCCCCATAGGTCAAGATATCCCTGGGCAGACATCGGCCAATAAGACATGCTAGGGTTGTAGGCCACTACGGTGTATATCGTCAGGCTGCTCCCTTCCGGGATGATGAACATGGGTTCATAGCCTGCGGCGGCGCCCAGCGTCTGATTGCCCCTTACGAGGATCTTCACATCGCCCTGTATGGTGATGTTCTTACACCCGCTGAAATTGCCGGTGTAGCCCTCATTTATTCCCCCCACCCAAAACCACGTTTCTTCACCCGCGGTTCCGAAGGTCCTATTTGTTACACTAGACATCTTTTGTAACAGATTGGAATCGTCCAGCGTCTGAGGAACAGTCTGCATTGTACCCGTGAGCGGGTCATAGTACTGTGTCGGCGGCGCCGAGTCAGAGCTCGGGCCGATCGCGGCGGGAACGAGCACTACGAGGAGTGCCGCCGCTATCGCTGCGATCATCATGATTCTGCGAGTTGTTTTCTTTATATGATTTGGCATTAGAATAGCCCCCCTTGATTTTTTCTATATATTTCATCATATTTAAAAGATTAGATATTACCAATTTCTCCATATCTTTTGTTTCGAAAGATGCCGGGAACATGCGTTTGCTGTAACGGCGATCGTGTCTTTCAACGCCCGCGCCCGTACTGAACGCGAACATGTGCGAGACCGGCGGTACCGCTCTCGGAACCGCTCCAACTGCTGATCTGCATAGATCTATTCTTTCTGCCGACACAATACAGCCCCCCAGAGCGCATCAAACGCTCATCTATATTTTGTGTAGATTAAAATATGAAGCGATAGTATATAAAAATGTCTAAGATACACTGCGTTTACCTGCTGCTGTATTTAAACGTGTGTTTTTGCCGCTGTTTTTGGATGCAGATATATCATTCCGGCCTCTATAGAAATGCGTCCGCGAACGAATGGGATCGATGGAGAACAAAAAAAGATCCCTCCCAAAGGAGGGAATTAAAAATTAATGAAAAAGTTTAACCTCCGCCGCTCGGCGTGAAGAACCTTATGTCCACTTCCTCCTCAGCCTTCCTGGCTGCTTCGACAGCGGCTTCGGCGCTCTCACGCCCTCCGGCGGACCTCTCACGCTCTTTGAAGGACACCTCTCTGTATTCCGCCGGGTCTGCGGTCTTCAGGAACGCGGCATCGTAGTAAAGGCCGGAGACGTCCAGTTTTATCCAGACGATGCCGTCCCTCTCCCTGATGTCCGCTACCTTTCCGACCGTTGACGTCGGGGTGTATTTGAGTATGTCCCCCACCATCAACGGGATCACCCTTTGATGACCGCGGTCCTCTCGCCGGCAGGGACGAACTCTCTGAGTCCGCCTCTTCCGATCTCCTTCGTGATGTTCGCGAAGTCGAAGACCAGGCTGGGGTCGGCGAACGCTACGCGGATGTACGGGTTGGCTGTGAAGGCGTCTCCACGGGCTACGTGCGATGCCTTTGCGATACCCGAGTATCCGGACAGGTGGCCGACGTTCATGGCGTAGTTGGGGTAGTTGGGGCCCCTGAGCTCAGCGGGCAGACCCTCGTCGGATCTGTAGGAGAACGAGTTGGCGGAACCGCACTGGTCCTGCAGGTCGTATCCGTAGAATCCGAGCCTTCCTGTCCTCTCCTTGTGCTGCAGCATCGAAAGGTACCACATGTTCAGACCGCAGTCTGCGATACCGGTCGCCATCGATCCCGCGATACCCGTTGTCGCCGCTGCGACGGTCGCCCTCTGGGATCCGCCGAAGTGGGTCTCCATGATGGCCGGGTATCTCTCGTACATCTCCAACGCGTATGCGTTGACGTCGTCGCCGAGCTTCATGAGCTCGTCGTACTTCGTGGGGTCGAGTTTGCAGAATCCGCCGTACTTGTCTTTGATGACGTCTATCGCGTGATAGACATAGTCCTCAAGGATGTTGTCGGTGTATGTCGCGGTCGCGTACTGTGTGAATCCGACACCGCCGGACATGTATCCGCCGAGGTAGACCTGGTCGAAGATGGCCGCTCCGAGACCTACGGTCTCAAGGACTGCTCTTCCGGGGTCGTCAGGGTAGACACGGTCGGACTGTATCATGTCAGCAAAGAATCCGAAGGGTATTCCGCCGGGTTCGTTGGGTCCCCTTGCGCGCCTTGCGGGCATCATGGTTCCCATGTTGATCGACTGGTGCTTCGCAGAATATGCGAAGTCTGCGATGGCCGCCTCTCCTGCCGCGAGTTTGTAGGAGGAGATGAACGCCATCGAGATCTGCATCGCTGCGTGCCTCGAGACAGTGGCGCCGTCCATGAGCCTTCCGACGATGGTCGGGACGCGCACGGCCTGCATAAGCGTCTTTCCGATGGCTTTCTTCAGCTGGTCTGCCTGGGCCTTGGGGAAGAGCTTGTTGATGTCTATCACGAACCTCTTGTCGATCTCATCGATGAGCTCGTCGTCGCCGGAGTACACTTTGACGTATGAGTCCCACACGAGTGCGGGGTTGACCTCTGCCATGTGCTCCTGGACTATCGCTCCGCCGGGCATGGTGTGGTTGACCGCCTCGAGATATGCGTTGATGGTCTCGGGGGTGACCTCTTTTCCAAGCCTCTTCTCGATGGTGCCGTGGGGGGAGTCAAGTCCAACCAGTACGGTCCTCCTTATGTCGTCCCACGCCTGCTGGATGGCTGTGTTGTTCACACAGTGGAGGTCGTCAGCCTCTACGTAGATGTCCGTGTGGGACATCTGGTAGGGCATCCAGGCCCTCTGTCCGAGCGGGATACCGATATCCTCGTTCATCATCGGGAAGCCGCGCTTCTTTGCGATGGCCATCGCCGATTTCTGGAATTCTACTTTGCTCTTGGACTGTTTCCAGCCGCCGTAGCAGTAGTATTTCGTCTCCATGTCGGTCGGGTCTTCCTTGAATTTCTTCTTGACCGCGTCCATGAAAAGCTTGTCTTTCTGTTTGGCTGCCATGTGCATCACACATCCTTTACATTGAAGGGCTGGTAACCGCCGAAGGTCCTGAGCTTGTGGATCCTGAGACCGTACGCAGTAACTTCTTTGTCATCCCTCATGTCCACGCCGTCGGCTCTGAATATGGTGGTCCTCTTCTTGAGGTCCGCCATCGATGCCGGCTTTCCGACGGAGATCTTCCTGTCGAGCGGCACGGCGACCTGGTCTTTGACGTAGACTACTTCTTTCTTATTCTTGTCCCATATGTATCTCTGCCAGGCATCGAACATCAGGCCGTTCTCGTCGAGACGGCATGCGTGGCCGTGGACGGTGGCTCCTCTGATACCCGTCAGGGCGGGGTCGAAGGTCTCGTTGTCGATCATCTCTTTGGCGAGTTTCTCAAGGTCCCTCTCCCTTACTTCGATGATCTGTCTTCCGGAAAGGGTTCCGGTGTCGATACCTCTGTACCTCGAAAGGTACATCCATGCCCTCTGGTAGGGGGATATGGGCGCGAAGTAGACGGAGTCAGTGAACTGAATGTACCTGATCCTGTCTCCTTTCTTTGCTCCCTCGATCGGCTCGACGAGTTTCCTTATCGGGCAGTTGGGCTCCTTGCCCTCTTCGATCGGGGGGTGGATGGATTTGTAGTCCTCTCCGGGGTTGCGGTGCCCCATGATCCTGACCACGTCATCCATGGATACATCGCGAAGTTTCTTCAATTTTACCTTGGGGTCCATCACTTTCCTTCTGTTCTTAGCAGGAGAGGATGCACCGGGGTAGAACTGTCTTTTATATGCTGTCATTTTTTCACCTTTACTTGTAATCACTGAGGGTCTTTCTGTATTTTGAGTATCTTCCTACTGTCAGATCGAACCCGCGCGGCAGGGTTGCCTCGCAGGCGGTCCTTATCTTCTCCACGATGGCGTTCATCATCTCTTCGTTCTCCACATCGAGTTCGATGTAGAAGGCTCCGACCTGGAACCTCAGCTCGACCTCCCTTCCGCCGACCTTTATCACCTTGCGCTCGGAATGGTTGTTCGGAAGCCCTTTCGCGGGCCCGCTGTTAAGTTCCCTGGGAACGCTCTCGCCGGTCATGTTTATCTGCCTGATGCGCTCGATCGGGTCAAGCGCGTTCAGCACTTTTTCCGTCGTCTCCGCGCTCAGCAGGACGTGGGAGAAGACCTCTACTTCAGGAAGCGGTATTCCCGCATAATCAACAGTTGGTTCACTCAACATAATGACCTCAGATCTTCTTTGCGATCTTCTTCGCCTCTGCGCCTACCGCCTGCATAGGCGAGTTGAATTCGACCATGTCCCCGAACACTTCTTTGATGAGTCCGGAGGTTGCTTCAGGGGAGAACGTCTGCGTTCCGCCGTCGAGACAGTTG
>JAKQBQ010000046.1 GCA_029574055.1 Methanobacteriota archaeon | reverse complement strand
GTACGGGAAGAGGGAATGTCTTGACGGTCTCAGACCGCTGACTACAGGCGGGGGCACCGTAGGTCTTGCGACGTATGACAGCGTGGACCTCGCGCCGATACCGGATAAGTTCGAGGCGGGGCTGCAGAACTATTCCGGGATAGCGGGAACGAAGGCCGCTCTGGATTATCTGACGGGAGCGGGGATGGACAACATCCTGCAGCATGACAGGAAGCTGATGAGACGCATCTTCGAAAGTACCAATGGAATAGAAGGACTGAGCGTCGTCGGGCCGAACGACCCAGATAAGAGGTGCGGAGTGTTCTCGTTCAATGTGGATGGGCTGTCTCCTCACGACATTGCCATGATGCTCGACAAGGCCGATAATATAATGATAAGATCCGGGATGCATTGCGCCCATCCGTTCTTCGCCGAAAGAGGGATAGAGGGCAGCGCGAGAGCTTCCGTGTATCTTTACAACAATGAGAACGACATAGAAAGATTCGCCGCGGCGCTGAAAAAAGTGGCGGACGCGTTCGGCGGCAATTAATGAAAAATCCTTGCCGGACCGGCACATGGAAGGGGCGGAGGAAATGTCCCTGCTGTGCGCCGGCCCGTTTTATGGTTTTGAAACTGTGACTATGCTTCCGTGGCCGATGATGATCTTTCCTATATCGTGGGATATCAGCGAACGATAAGAGCGGTCCTTCAGATGCACGGTGAGGTTGTGGCCGTCTATCTCTATGCTGCAGTCTGCCGAGGGCAGTATCTCCCACCCTCTGAGCGTCAGCGTATCCGCTTCGGAAGCCCAGAACTCATCCAGTATGAACGAGATGTGGTCTGCCGCATCCGCCATCGAGCTGTCGTACCTTTCGTCGTAGAACGACTGGAGAGGCACCGCCACCGCCGCAAGCACCGCCAGGCCGCATATGATGAGTGTGATTCTCGACATAGTGAATTCAATCAATTACGCTCACCTTCACACCGTATGATCCGCCATCAATAGCACATTCGATCGATATCGTCCTGTTCCCCATTATGTATGTGGGTTCTCCCAGGAACTTCACCGACGGCCTTTGGAGGTACATTTTCTCTTCCACTATGTCATCAACGACTATCGATATGCAGTAGGAATCGGATCCCTCCCCGCCGAGTACGAGGCATGCCCCTCCGGAAAGGGATACGGCGACCGTGCCGGTGCTCCCCGCACCGGAGTAATATGCTTTCTTCACGGCGTCATCGATCCGTTCCGCCTCGGCCTTTGCGGCCGAGACGGTGGATCCCTTTCCAAAATCATCCATCATGCCTGAGGCGACCGGTACGCATACTGCCAGTATCAAAAAGGTCACGACCAGCGTTATAGGAAGGTCGATCACGCCCTTTTTGTTCAGTCTTATGCTACCACCGCCACCCTTGCGTTGTTGTTCTCCCCGTATTCGGACATCGATACGTTCACTGTTATGAATCCGATCTCCGCGCCTCTCAGGGTAATATTCAAACCTTCGAACTTGGCGCAGCCTTTGCTGTCGGTGTTCATGTATGCTGTCTTTCCGTTCTTGTCGGTGACACCCAGGCCCGAGAGCACAACGGTCGCCCCGCTCAGCGGGTTGCCGTCCTGGTCAGCGACGAAGATCTCGACGATGCCGTCGGAGGTGCTGTAGCCGTCAAGCACTATGTCCCCGGAGACAACGTCGACCATTCCAATGCTTTTCGGAGAATCGATGTTGCCCATCCACCCCACGAGAATGGCTGTTCCCATGGTTGCGATGATTATCATGATCATCAGCTGCAGAGGCAGTCCCTCGATGCTCCCTTTCTTGTTCTTGCTCAATTTTTTCTTAATGAGATGCTCTATGTTTCTCATGTATGATATGACGAAAACGAACCTGTTTATATTGGGAATCGTACAGTTAGCATACGTAGGCCGTCAGAGCATATCGAAGGCGAGGATCGCAGATGCTATCTTCGGATCGTCAACGGAAATGCCGAAGTATTTCCTCAGAATAATATCGGTGGTGGTCGCGGGGTAAAGCAGGACCGGATCCTTCACTCCGTCCTTCTCCCCGAGGGAGCAGACTTTCTGGGGAAGCATGATCATGGCCATCTCCTGCGTCTCCGCCTTGTGCGGGAACATGGCGAAATCGTCGCAAAGCCAGAATATATCGGGATCATCTTTGAAATCGTCCATTTTGCAGATAGGTACGTCATGCCCCACCAGGTTGCCGCACCCGTCCTCCATGATCATCACATGGTCGGAGGGGGGCTCGAAGCTCCCGTCGCAGAACACGCAGACCGCAAACGATCTTTTCATCACTTCCTCCAGTGCGCGGTTGATAAGGGGCATCCCGAAGGTGGACTCTGTCACACCGCCCTCCTCGCAGACGACCTCGCCGTAGATATCCTCCTCTAAGAGGAAAGCGGCCGCGACCGAATTGTCCGAACGCAGCTTTTCGAGAACCTTCTCCAAATCCATGCCCATGTAAACAGATTACATAATAATAGCATTAATGGAAGAAGAAAACAAAAAGCGGGCGCGCGCCCGCACCAAAAGGTTTCCGGCGGATGCCGGTTTGTTCGGATCAGACATCCCTGAAGCAGACCGCGAACTCCATCTTCTTGGCGCCAAAGTAATCTTTGACGAATTCCGCGGTCTTCTTCGGAGGGAACTCTTTGCATGAGAACACGTCGATGAATGCTCTGTCCGTGTCCTCGGCGAAATGCCCGGATATCTGGGAGGTCTCGATGAGCTGAACCAACGAGTACCCCTGGACCTTCGGCTCGTCGCCGAAGAATACGACTATAGGCTCACCGTATCTTTTCATGTTGATGTAGTTGGCGAGGTCGACCGCGAACTTTGAAATGTGTTCTTTGGACGATATCTTCTTGTGATCGCATTCGCCGATGTCTATGCAGACCGCAAGACCCCATTTTTTCTCATCGTTGTATCTCTTCATTATCTCCTCGTCGGAGAGGAGGCCGCCTGTGTAAGAACTCATTACGTGCATTGTACTCCCACCTTAGATATTCTCAAAAATAGCAAGTTCGCTTTCAGTATTTTAAATATTCCCCACGACTGAAAATGCATTATCCGACAGGGGACATTTTACAGAAAATCTGTCTGAAATGTGATTCTCTGAATGCCATTTTCGACATGCCCGCCGTCCCAAATTTATTCTATACCGAACTCGGTTATATGTCGGGCGCAATAGGAATGTCAAAAGTATACTTCACCAATATGCACACCGAGATGCAGGACAGCCTCCTCGCGAAGCTCGGAAGGCTGATCGAGGCCGCGGGGATCGGAAGCATCGAGATGGAAGGCAAGTACGTTGCCATCAAGACGCATTTCGGCGAGCTTGGAAACCTGGCCTTCCTGAGGCCGAACTATTCCAAGGTCATAGCGGACGCAGTATACAAAAAAGGAGGCATCCCTTTCCTGACGGACTGCAGCACCCTGTACGCCGGGAAGAGGAAGAATGCCGTCGAGCATTTGAACACAGCGAACCTCAACGGGTTCAACAGCGTAACGACGGGTTGCCAGATAATAATAGGGGATGGGTTGAAAGGGAGCAACGACGTTGAGATACCCATAGACGGCGATTATGTTAAGGAAGCAAAGATCGGGCGGGAGATATACGATGCCGACATCCTCATCACCCTCAACCATTTCAAATGCCACGAACTGACCGGGTTCGGCGGGGCCATCAAGAACATCGGAATGGGCTGCGCCTCGAAGAGGGGCAAAATGGAGCTCCACACATCCGGAAAGCCGGCCGTCGACCAAGATCTCTGCAGGGCATGCAGGAAGTGCCTCGACGCGTGCGCCCACTCCGCGATAACCGTCGATGAAAAAGCATACATCGACCACGACTTCTGCGTAGGGTGCGGGAGATGCATTGCCACCTGTCCATTCGATGCGATATCGGTGGGCATGGACGAGGCGGCCGACATCCTCTGCGGGAAGATAGTCGAGTATACGGCGGCATTGCTGGCAGGCAGGCCGAACTTCCATGTTTCGATCATAGCGGACGTCTCGCCTTTCTGCGACTGCCACGGCGAGAACGATCTTCCCATAATCCCGAACGTCGGCATGCTTGCTTCTTTTGATCCAGTTTCGCTGGACAAAGCGTGCGCAGACCTTTCTCAAAAGCAGCCCATGATTGCAGGGAGCAGGCTGCATGTAAATTCCAATGGAAAAAAACCTGATGATATATTCAAATGCACCCACCCCGACACGAATTGGCAGGCCACCTTCACGCATGCGAAGAAGATGGGATTGGGGTCGCCCGAATACGAACTGGTCGAGATAAAGTGATCAAAATTACAGAAAGGTACTTGACCAAAGAGAGGATTAGCGGTTTGCAAAGTGTTCGATGACAGCCGGATCTTGACACTGGGGGCTCAGCGGCCGCCTCTGCCCGGACGAACCGATACGGAGGCAAATAATTGACGGGATCCGACAAGGCGGCAGCAGGCGGGACAGCTTCGGGAACGAAGATATCGCCGAACGTGAAGAAAACCTTATACAAATACCGCTGGGCGATATTCATAATTTTGACCTCTGCGTACTTCTTCGTGTACTTCCACAGGATGACCGTAGGCATCGTGGGAAGGGACATCATCGAAGAAGTGGGCGGGACCGTCGGACTTCTCAGCACAGTGTATTTCTGGACGTATACAGGCATGCAGATACCGAGCGGTCTGCTTGCGGATCATCTCGGCCCGAGAAAGACCACTTTCATATTCTTATCGGTAGCGGCCGCAGGGTCGTTCATAACATTCATGGGGACGGAATTCTGGGAGATCGTCCTGGGGAAGATACTGATCGCCGCGGGAATGGCGGTAATTTATATCCCCCTGATGAAGATAATATCCGTCTGGTTCAAAAAAACGGACTTCCCTCAATTGACGGGCATAGTGATAGCTGTAGGGAACGTCGGCGCGATAGCGGCGTCGGCGCCGCTCGAGATCATGGCGGACGCCCTGGGTTGGAGGGAAGTGTTCCTGATACTCGGCGTTGTGACCTTGATCCTGGCGATCCTGTGCATAACATTCATCAGGGATCATCCGCACAAGAAAGGCCTTCCCTCGGTAGAGGAGATCGAATACCAAGAAAAAGGGACGCCGATCTCAGACGCGACCGATGCCAAGATCCCCATGCTCAAAGGCCTGATGATGGTGGCCTCGGGAGGGAGGAAGTTCTGGACCATGGCGATAGCATACTTCCTTGTCTACGGTTCCATAATGGTATTCCAAGGGACCTGGGCAAACACTTATTTCAAGGAGATATACGACTTCGGCACCACCGCAGCCTGGCTGATCACTGCGCTGGGAATAGGGAAGATCCTCAGTTCGGCTTTGATAGGGGTGATGAACGGGAGAGGGGTGATCAGATCCAAACGCACAGCGATGCTTTGGGGCACTTTGATGTATGTTGCGGTCTGGGCGGTAATATGGATATTCGCAGGCAGCTTGGACAATTACCTGTTCTGGCTGGCCATATGCTTCGTTTTCGGGTTCTCCGGCGGGTTCATGACCCTGTCTTTCACTCAAGTCAAGGAGTGGTACCCTACGGCGATATCGGGGACATCCGTTTCGGCGATGAACGTGTTCCTTTTCTTGGGAGCGTCCGTCTGCACAACGATAACCGACCCCATCATAGGCAGGTCCTACACCCTTGACAATTTCTCTCTGGTGTGGGCGCTGATGTTCGCCTTCTCGGTGATAGCGCTGATAATGGTGTATCTGTCGGTGGAGAAAAAAGCTGGCGATCCCTTCGTGGGCGAGAAGAAAATAGGGTAAATTAATATAATACTGATGGTGTTAAATGACTTCAATGGAAATTTTGGACGACCTGATCTCCAGAGCCGAGGCCAACGATGTCAATTCCTGCTTCAAGTTGGGGCAGAAGTACGCCATGGGGGACGGTGTAGAGGCGGATGAGGCCGAGGCCTTCAAGTGGTATATGAAGGCGGCAACACTGGGCCACACCGATTCGGAGTACATCATCGGGAAATGTTACGCAGAAGGGATCGCGGTCCCGGAAAGCATGGATGAACCCATAATGTGGTTCTCGAAGGCCGCCTTGAAGGGATATACCGAGGCGGTAAGGGAGCTTAACAAGATATTCGAGGAGACGAACGTCCCCCGCGACAAGAAACTGTTCGACTACCATTCCAAAAAGGCCGCAGAGGGGTCTCCCAGCTCAATGTACATGCTCGGAGTGTTCTACGACCTAGGCATAGGTACGGAATCGAATGCGGAGAAAGCGTTCGAGATGTTCTCTGCCTCCGCAGAGAGGGGGAACATCGACGGGGAGTGCTCCAAGGCCATTTGCGTGCTCAGAGGGACCGGCACCGCCCGCGACAGGACGGCGGGCGCTGCGCTGTTGAAGGAATGCGCGGACAAAGGGTCCGAGAAGGCCAAATGCGAGCTCGCGAGATGCTATGAGCACGGGATAGGCGTGCCGAGAAGCCCGGAGACGGCTTTCGGGATGTACTCAAAGATGGCCGATACAGGGTCCCCGCTGGGCCAATACCATTTGGGAAGATGCTACATGGACGGCGTAGGCGTGGAGAAGGATCCGATATTCGCGCACAGCTGGTATGACGTGTCGGCAAGAGGAGGCTGCCTCGACGGGGAGTTCGGGATCGCCAGATGCCTCATGGGCGGCGTAGGTATAGAAAAGGATAGGGAAGCGGGGCTCAAAAAGCTGAACGACGCCGCCGCGAGAGGCCAGACCGACGCTATGATAATGCTCGGCAACATGTATGCCAAAGGAAGCCAGGTGAAGAAGAGCGCAGGAACTTCCGCAGAATGGTACAGGAAGGCCGCCGACATGGGCGACCCCTATGCGGAATACGTCACCGGCAACAATTACAAGGAAGGGAACGGCTTCAGGAAGAACCCCAAGAAAGCCGCCTACTATTACGAAAGGGCGGCGCAGCACGGGAGCATCCTCGCCTGCCACGCGATAGGGAGCGCGTACATGTCCGGGGACGGCGTGGAGAAGGACGAGAAGAAAGGGTTCGAGTGGTGCTCGAGGTCGGCTGACGACGGGTTCCTGAAATCCCAATTCATATTGGCGGAAAGCTATGCAAGAGGGAGAGGTGTGAGCAAGGATCCCGCGAAGGCGTTCGAGCTCCATACGTATTTGGGAGAGAAAGGGTACGGAAAGTCCCAGCTTTTCGTCGGGACATGCTACCTTGAAGGCAAGGTCGTCAAAGCCAACGAGAAGAAGGCATTTGATTGGTTCACCAAAGGCGCGGAGAACAACAACGCGATCGCCCAGTACTATCTCGGATACTGCTATGCCAACGGGATCGGCACGAAGCCGGATGAGAAGAAAGCGCTGCTTTGGTACACTAAGGCAGCGGAGCAGGGGCACACGGTGTCAAGGAAGCTCGTCGAGGATTACACAGGCAACGAGGTCGCCGTAAAGAAGTCATCGCCGTTCGAGACCTACAGGTTCGCTGCGGACAACGGCGACAGGGAGGCGATGTTCATACTCGCCAGGTATTACGAGGACGGCATCGGCGTCGAGACCGATCTGAATGAAGCGAAGAAGTGGTACAACAAGGCCGCATCGCTCGGGCATTTCGGCGCTAAGAAAGCAATGCTCCGGTTCAGGAGCAGAAGGACAGCCTGACCGAAGGATCCGCTGTTCAGATGAGTTCCATCCAAATTACGATCGTCAGAGCGAAGACGATCGCGAAGGCGATCACAGGGAACGCGTTCATCAGTTTTGTTCCGGTAGATTTCTTGACGTTGTCTGCCATGCCGGTTGGTATGCTCACGCAACGTATATACGTATGGGGGCGGATTCGAATAAAGTGGATCGAATGACAGCACCTAAAGTTTTTATTTTCAACGATGGATGGATGGTTACAGCCACCACCCATTTCTCGCATTTTGTAGAAATCATTAAATACATCTTTTTTAAGAAGTTTTCTGCAAATAGGTCCTGTTTTGATTTGAGTGGAAACAGGTGCGGGCTGCGCCCGCAGTGAAGACACCTCACACACCTCTTCCGTACATGTCGGTGTTCTCCTGCGCGCTTACCAGATAGCACATGGAT
>JAKQBQ010000038.1 GCA_029574055.1 Methanobacteriota archaeon | reverse complement strand
GTACGGGGTGGCGGGGACAACGAACATACCCGAGATCGCATTGGCACTGTCGACCCAGGACTTCAGCTGGGCGTTCGGGATAGCCGTGATAACCATGATCGCGGGATTCGGCTTCAAGATCGCAGCGGTCCCATTCCACATGTGGGCGCCGGATGTGTACGAAGGAGCCGCAACCCCCATATCGATGTTCCTGGCAACGGGTTCGAAGAAGGTCGGGTTCGTGGCGCTGTTCAAGATCTTCCTGGTGATATTCGTCGCGGCGAGCACAACAGCCGCATTCGCTACGGAGGAATTGCAGTACATCTTCGCGATAATAGCGGCGATAACGATGACGGTAGGAAACGTCGTTGCCATCGCCCAGAACAATATCAAGAGGATGCTTGCCTATTCGAGTATAGCGCAGGCCGGTTACATCCTGATCGTAATGGCGGTGATGTCGGAATATGCTTTAACGTCCGGATTGTTCTACATGTTCGCGCATGTGTTCATGAAGGGAGGAGCGTTCCTGATAGTAGGCGCGCTGATAGCGGCCGGCATCGGGGAGAAGATATCCGATTATCAGGGATTGGCAAGGAGGGCCCCGTTCATCGCGTTCGCGATGACGCTGTTCTTGTTCTCGCTGGCAGGCATACCGCCGCTGGTGGGATTCACGGGAAAGCTGTTCCTGTTCTCGTCGGCGATATTCGACAACGGCATCATAACGCAGTGGATATGGTTGGCTTTCATAGCGATCATCAACTCGGCGATATCCCTGTACTATTACACAAGGGTCGTAAAGGCCATGTACATCGAGAAGGGCGAGACCGCGGAAAGGATCAAGGTGCCGAAGGCATTCACGGCAGCGATCGTGATATGCGTCGTGTTCGTGATCGTGCTCGGCCTCTTCCCGCAGATCATCATGGACTTCTGCGCAGATGCGGCGGCCATATTGTTCGGTACGTAAACATTTTAACAACCCCATTTTTTATTTTCCGTTCAATACAGCGGGCAGCATCTTTCCGATTAGAAAACAGTTAAGTAGATCCTTAACATCCCAGAGCCAATGGATGAACCCTGGTATTCTTCGATCTCCGATGACCTGGAGAAGGTCGAGAGGCTTATGATGGATACAGTAAGGTCAAGGAATCCCGAGCTTACCGAGATATGCAGATATGTTCTCGGGACCAACGGCAAAAGGATCAGGCCGTCCATATGCCTTCTCTCATACCGCGCATGCGGCGGGAGAAGTCCCGGGAAAGCGAGGGATGCCGCGGCGGCCCTGGAGATAATCCATAACGCCACGCTCATCCACGACGATATCAACGACCAGGGCGAGCTCAGAAGAGGCGCCCAGGCCGCTTACAAGAAATATTCTATCGGGAAATCCATCGTCGCCGGGGATTTCCTGTTCGCGCTGGGATATAGGCTTATTGGGTCGTCATCGCCGGAAGTGGTCGATTTCATCGTAGACGCATCGGTGGCAATGGGAGCGGGCGAATTCGATCAGAAGGAGTTCGAGCGCAACATCGAAGTGACCGAGGACGATTACATAAAGATCATCGAAGGGAAGACGGCAAGGCTGATGGAATGCGGCGCGAAGATAGGCTCGTTCCTCGCCGGGGCCGATGACAAGATGATCGGCGGCATGGGCGAGTTCGCCTTCAGGACCGGTATCGCGTTCCAGATAGTGGATGACGTGCTCGACGTGATCGGCAGCGAGAGCATCACCGGAAAGAGGACAGGGAGCGATATCATGGAGGGGAAGCCCACGCTCCCCATGATCTATGCGATGCAGGACCCCGTTCACGGGGACGAATTGAAAGAGATATTCGGAAAGAAGGAACTCGGTTGGCCGGAAGTGGCTGATGCTATTGAGATGATAAAAAAGACCGACTCGACCAAAAGGTGCATGGAAAAGGCAAAGAGGATCGCAGAGGATTCCCGGCCTTTGCTGGACGTCATTGAGGATTCGGTGTACAAGAGGTCGCTGATCGACCTTTCCGACTACATTGTGAGCCGCAACAGGTGATCCCGTGCCCGCGATGAAAACAGATGTTCTTGTGGTTGGCGCAGGACCGGCCGGAGGGACCGCCGCCAAGTACGCCGCGGCCAAAGGAGCTAAGGTCACTATTGTCGAAAGGAGGCCGGAGGTCGGCGTTCCGGTAAGATGCGGCGAGATGATGCCCTCCGATGAGGAAATAATCAAGATGTTCCCCAACGCCGGGGACATATCGTCGTTGTTCGATATCCCGAAGGATATGAGGCTCAGGGAGATCGAAGGAATAAAACTCATAGATCCGAAGGGGAAGGAGAGGCTCATCGACTTCACCGGTTATACGATGGACAGAGACAAGCTGGACAAGCACCTGGTGTCGGAGGCGGTGGATGAAGGTGCGGAATTGATCCCAAGCTGCCTTTTCCTGAGGACGGAGAACGGGAAGGCAGCGACCTCTTTGGGAGAGATAGAATACAAGGTGATCATAGGCGCCGACGGCCCGGGATCGAGGGTTGCAAGGTCATTGGGCCTTCAGAAGAACAGCAACCCCTATCCGGCGGTCACAGCCCAGGCAAAAGGGGATTTCGATCCGTATGTGCACATGTTCTTCGGAGGGATCGCTCCCGGGGCGTACAGCTGGATAATCCCGAAGAAAGGGCAGGCGAACGTTGGTGTGGGGTTCTCGCCCAAATTCGCCGAAGGGACGCTGAGCGAATACTTCGAGAAGTTCAGGGCGAAGCATTCTCTTGAAATAATGACGAAGCTTGAAGGGAAGTATGTTCCCAGCGAAGGAATGATCGACAGGATCGTGGAAGGCAGCGGAATGCTTGTGGGCGAGGCCGCCGGCCAGGTGATATCGGTGAACGGAGGGGGGCTGCCGCTTGCGTTGATCGCGGGAAGGGTATGCGGCGAGGTTGCCGGGGATAACATATCGAAAGGCCGCAGCCTTTCTGATTACCAGAGCGAATGCGAGAGGATATTCCGGAAGCCTTTGGCGACGGCTGCAAGCAACAAGAGGCTTGCCGATACATTCGCTTTCGGATCGGACAGAAGGACGGAGATGTGCATGAGCCTGCTCGGAAGCAGGCGCATGGGCAACCTCATAAGATGCAAGCGGATCTTCCCGTGATCATCTTTTTCTGCAGGCCTTCATGCCGGAGCCGCAGATCGGGCATTCGTCCGCCTTTTCCTTGAACCACTTGCCGCATCCTTTGCATTGGTAGTTCCATTTCTCCACTTTCCTTATCGCATCCTGGCCGATAGGCTTGAAAGGAATGCCCATGATCTTAGAGACGTTCTGAATGGAATAGTCGTCAGTAAGTATCGTCCCGCCGGTGTCAACCGCAAGTGCCAGCACTGTTATGTCCACAGGCGACAGCCTGCTTATGTCCCCGCTTTTCTCTGCCGCCGCGGCCACCTTTTTCATTGATTCGGATGTGCAGTCAGAGGTCCTCAAAAGATCTCCCCAAAGCTCAAGCCTCTTGTCGTTGTATCTGGCCAGTTCGTCAACTACGCCGGGAGGACAGAGGAACTCCTCATTCGGCAGCTGATCCATCGAAAAAAGCGCCGAAGTGTCTAGGATGAGCATGTTTCGTCATACGATATAGGAGTTATCTACTTTCCTCTTTTCCGAAAGCTTATACGGTCAATCCGCAATCGCGTTCCTGAAACATGGAAATAACCGAGATCATTCTGATTATGTTCGGCGGCCTGTGGCTGTTCATTCCGGCAATGTTCCCAAACTCAGCGGCAGCGTTGATCGGCGGGGGGACAAAGATCGATTTCGGAAGAACGTGGAGAGGGAAGAGGATATTCGGCGACGGCAAATCATGGAGAGGCCTCTTCGGAGGCGGGTTCGCCGGCGTGCTCATCGGATTGATATTGATCGGCGTTTCTTCGATTTGGGATCCGGAGAACTATTGGGGATACGGGCCGTTCTGGAGCAACGTCGGGATACTGTTCTGCCTCTCTTTCGGGGCAATACTCGGGGACCTGATGGGAGCGTTCATAAAAAGGAGGCTGGGGATGGAGAGAGGCCAAAAAGCCCCGATACTCGATCAATACGATTTCGTATTCGGCGCTTTCCTGGTGACATCGATATTCTTCCCCCATTGGGTCTATTCCACATTCATAGAAGGCTGGCACATAGCGGCATTGATATTCATACTGGCACTTATGTTCCTGATACACAGGGGCGTTAACATAATAGGATACAAACTCGGTTACAAGAAAGAACCTTGGTGAAAAAGATATGAGCGAGATTTCAAAGGCACTTGAGGAATGCGGGGCGCTTCGGTTCGGGGAGTTCACATTGGCATCCGGAGCGAAGAGCGATCATTACATCGATATAAAGAAAGCAAGCACCGATCCGAAAGTGCTCTATCTTATATCCCAGCTCATGGCGGAGAGGATGCAGGTAGAGAACATACGCCCGGACAGGATCGCGGGGATAGTTCTGGGATCCATACCTCTTGCCGCAGCGCTCTCCATGGCGACCGGGATACCGTTCATCATGGTAAGGAAAGAGCTGAAGGACCACGGAACGAAGAACCTCATCGAGGGGGACCTCATCCCCGGGGAGAATGTGCTGGTGGTGGAGGACGTGATCACAACCGCAGGCTCCAGCGCGAAGGCCGTCCTGCTGCTGAGGGAGAGGGGCGCGGTCGTCAACAACATCATAACGGTGGTCGACAGGGAAGGGGGCGGGAAAGAGAACCTCGCAGGCATAGGCGTGTCCCTCATATCCTTGGTCAAAGGCTCGGAACTCGTGAAGGGGCGGCAATGAGGCCGGAACCCGACTGCAGGCTGTGCGGGCTCTGCGAAGGGCGCTCGCAGATAGTCCTTCCAAGCGGCGATCCCAATTCGCCGGTGGTGTTCGTAGGCGAAGCACCGGGAGAAAGGGAGGATATGATCGGAAAGCCGTTCGTCGGAAGGTCCGGGAAACTGCTTGATGCGATCATGGAAGAGGAAGGAGTGGACCGCTCGAAAGTGATGATCACAAACACGGTCAAATGCCGCCCGCCGAACAATCGGGATCCGACCAAAGAGGAAATGGACGCCTGCCGCCCGTTCTTAGACCACGAGCTGTCAGGAAGGAAAGTGGTCGTCGGCCTCGGCAAGTCGGCGTGCCGCGACCTTCTGGGATATGAGGGGAAGATGTCCGATATCGCCAATACCAAGATGTCCATCAGCATCCTTGGGAAGGATGTGCTTTTCATCCCCACTTACCATCCGGCAGCCTGCATATACAGCAGGGAGTCCCGCGATGCCCTCAGGACCACCATGAGGATCCTGAGGGAAGAATACTTGGAGGGATGAAATGAGACCTTCCGGGTTAATGATCGACATGGACGGCACCATTTACAAAGGAGGCAATGTCATACCGGGGGCGCAGGAATTCATCAACTCCCTCATCAAAGAGGGCATCCCGTTCGTCTTCCTGACCAACAACTCCTCTCATACAAGAGAATACTATTACGACAAGCTTCGGAAGATGGGGTTTCAGATCGATAAGGGGAGGATCCTCACCTCGACCATCGCCACGGTCAGATTCATTAAAGAAAGAAGGGCGGGGAAGAGGGTGTACGTCATCGCAACTCCGGATGTGGCCAAGGAGATCGAAGGATCGGGGATAGAAAGCAGCGAGGATGATCCGGAGATCGTTCTTCTCACCTTTGACAGGACCATCACCTTCGATAAGATCAACAAAGCATACCGGTTCATAATGAACGGCGCCGAGCTGATAGCCACCCACCCCGACGACCTTTGCCCGACCGAGGATTCTTACGACGTCGATATAGGGCAGTTCATCCGCATGCTCTCTTTCCTCACGGGAACGGAACCGACGATAATCGGCAAGCCCAGCGGCCTCATGCTGGAGATGGCGGCGGGAGAGATGGGAGTCGAAAAAGAGAACACGATGATGGTCGGGGACCGCCTCTACACGGACATCAGGATGGCATCCAATGCGGGGACAGCATCGGTGCTGGTGCTTACCGGCGAGGCAAAGGCGTCAGACATCGAGGGATCGGACGCAAAGCCCACTTACGTCATAGATTCGGTGGCAGACATGCCCGGTCTCCTTTCGAAGCTGGACAGCGGACAATGAGGTGCACGGGGCGCCATTTATCGCAAAATTGCCAAAATGGTCCCCCTTTACGCCTTTTTTTGTGATTGTATTTAAATATCACGCACGTATTATTGTATTCTGTTCGTGCGCGGACAAATGGGGATGCATTCGGAGTCTAAAGCTCGCGTTTGCCCTTTGAGAAGGGGTCAAAGACGTGTACTTGAAGCAAATAGAACTAGAGAACTTCAAATCCTTCGGAGGGAAACTTGCGATCCCTCTGATGGAAGGATATATGGCAGTCACGGGACCGAACGGTTCCGGGAAATCGAACATCACGGATGCGATCCTTTTCGTTCTCGGACCGAAGAGCTCCAAGGCCGTAAGGGCGGGGAAGCTCACCGACCTCATCTTCGACGGAGGGAAATCCAAGGGGAAGGCGGGGTTCACTAAAGTATCCCTCGTCTTCGACAACGCCGACAGGATGATGCCGTGGGACGACGACATCGTCAGGCTGACCAGGTACGTCAAGATATCCGATAACGGGACAGATTACAGCTCATACTTCTACGTCAACGACAGGAAATCGTCGCTGACGGAATTCGACAGCCTCCTCACCAAGGCCAGGATAAGCGCCGACGGGTACAACATGGTGCAGCAGGGCGACGTTACGAGGATAGTCCAAATGGGCAGCCTGGACAGGAGAAGGGTATTGGACTCCATCTCCGGGATAGCCAGCTACGACGCCGACATAGAGAAGGCGAGAGGGGAGCGCCTGGAGGCCGAGACGAACCTCGACAGGATAAACATCGTCGTGGAAGAGCTTGAGAAGCAGATTGAGAAGCTGGAGAAGGACAAAGAGGACGCCAAGAGGTACATCGAGACCCAAAACCTTCTGGAGATGGCGAGGGCGCAGTCCGTCCACAGGCAATTGCAGATAGAGGAGGCAAAGCTCGAAGGGCTGAACGAGCAGATAGCCGCCATAATAAAAGACGTTCAGGCACTGAACGAAAGGAAAGAGGCGATCAAGAAGGAGTACGAAGCGAACGAGATCGCCGTAAAAGCCAAAGAAAAAGAGATCGAGGACCGCGTCGGGCCGGAATACAGGGAGATCAAGAACAAGATCGAGAGCGCCAAGATAGACATGGCGATGCAGAAGGACCGCTCCGAGCGCGCGGCAGAGGACATCGAAGAACAAGAATTCGTGAGGTCGGGGCTCGATGAAGCGGTCAAGGAGAACCTGGCCGAGCGGGACCGCTATGCCGGAACGCTCTCGGAGGTCTCCGGAAAGCTCGGAGAGTGCGAGAAGAAGCTGGCCGAGTCCAAAGCAGAGGATGCAAGGATCAGCGACGAGATGTCCAAGCACGGCGGGGAGCACACCAAGCTGCAGAACAGGCTCAACGAGCTTGAGAAACAAATAGATTCAAAAGAGGTGGCGGAACAGGAGGCGGAGGTCGCCAACGCCACAGCCGCGGCGGTGTCCGCAGAGTACAGAAAATCAATGGCATCCATGGATGAAAGGCTCCAGTCTGCCGATTTTGATATAAAGGATGCGGAATGGAACCTTAAAGAGGTCAAGCAGGAGTCCGGCCCTCTGGGCGGCGCCGAGGAGATATCCAAGAAGATAATGGACGCCAAGAGGAAGGAGTCCGAGCTTGAGAAGCAGGAGTCCGAGCTGAAGGAGGCGGTCAGAAGGCTGGAGACGGAGTACAACGAACTGCTCGCCGAAAAGAAGGTGACCAACAGGATGAACAAGGGCGATGAGGCGGTTGATGCCATCATCGAGCTTAGGAACAAAGGCATGGCGACCGGCATCCACGGCACCGTCCAGGAACTCGCAACGGTCCAGCCGGGATACGAGACCGCGCTTTCGGTGGCAGCCGGAGGAAAAATGAAGGCCGTCGTCGTAGACGATGACCAGGTCGCCTCGGACTGCATATCCTTCCTCAAGAAAGAAAAGCTCGGCAGGGTGACGTTCCTGCCCCTGAACAAAATGATAAGCGGCAAGCCCAGGGCAAAAGCCATAATGACCGTCAAGCAGACAGAGGGCTACGCTACGGACCTGATAGATTACGATCAGAAGTATGCCAACGTGTTCTGGTATGTTTTCCAGGATACGCTGGTGGTCAACACGGTGAATGAGGCAAGGGCCCTGATGGGCGGTGTCAGGCTGGTCACGAAAGGCGGGGAGCTCGTTGAAGCGTCCGGCGCAATGACCGGCGGAACGCTGAGCCCCCAGAGCGTGATGAAGTTCGGCGCGGCATCCGAGTCCAAACTCGACGAGGTGAGCGCGAAGCTGCGCGCAGCCAACGACTCGATGGACGCCCTCAGAGCAAAGCTCAAGGAGCTGAGGGACAGCATCCGCGCCATGGACGATGAGATGAGGAGGCAGTCGAGCGCCGGCATGGGCGCCCAGGCGAAGATAGGGGAATTGTCCGCAAAGATATCCGAGCTGAAGAAATCCCGTCAGCAGATCGCCGACGAGCTTGCCGCGAAGAAGAAGGAGTGCGATGAGGCCGAGAGGAAACAATCCGAGATGAAGGGGATACTCGACGAGATATCCTCTGCCCTGTCCTCGATGAGAACCGAAAGAACAGAGATCAGGGAGAGGATAACCGCCATCGCCCCCGCCGAGATGCAGGAAAGGATACAGAAGGTCAGGGACAGCATTTACAGCTTATCGGGAGAGGCATCCGATCTGCGCACCCAGAAGAACGAGCTTGAGGTGGAGATCGCCGGGCTGGATAAGCACCGCGAGTCCCTCGAAAGGCAGATGAAGGCCGCCGAGAAGAAGATCAATGAAAGCCGGGAGGCCATCGCCGATCATCAGAAGGCGATGGAGAAGATAGCCATTGACCTCGAGGCGCTCAGGAAGATCGAGAGGGACATGGAAGCGGGCATCGAGGAACTGAGGGATGCCAAGGACGCCCTGGTGGAAAAAGGATTCATGCTGACCAGCGAGAAGGCGTCCGTTCAAGAGAAGATCGAGAACAAGGACGGGATAAGGGCATCGAACGAGGCCCAGATAAACATCGTGAAGGAAAATCTTTCCCAGATCCGCGCGGAGATCGCGGAGATCAAAATAGAGGTGCAGCAGCCGATACCCTCGGAAGAGGAGATAAGGCGCACGATAAAGTCCTGCGAGGGCATCCTTGCAAGGATAGGCAACGTCAATCTGAGAGCCATCGAAGACTACGAGGAGAGGAAGAACAGGTACGACAGCCTCATGGAGGACGTCGACAAGCTGAAGAAGCAGATCAAGGAACTCAGCGACCTGACCGAATCCCTGAACTCGCAGAAGAAGGGGCTGTTCATGCAATCATACGATGCAGTGAACAAGAATTTCAAGAGGATATACGAGCAGCTTTCCGGAGGCGGAGAGGCGTTCATGGGGCTCGAGAACGAGGACGACCCGTTCCTGGGCGGGCTCATGATAAACGCGAAGCCTAAGAACGGCAAGCTGCTGAGGCTCGAGGCCCTCTCCGGAGGAGAGAAGTCCCTCACCGCCCTGGCGTTCATATTCGCGATCCAGGAGTACCAGCCGTCACCCTTCTATGTCTTGGACGAAGTGGACATGTTCTTGGACTCGGTGAACGCGGAGATGGTGGCAAGAAGGGTAAAGGAAAGCTCGGGAAAGGCACAGTTCATACAGGTGTCCTTAAGGAAAGTGACATTAGCAATGGCCGACCACCTCATAGGGGTGACCAGGCCGCCGTCCGGCATCAGCAAAGTAGTGATGCAGCCGGATCTGGCAGAGGTATCGAAGTACGAAGAAGAAGCTTTGAAGAAACAGGAAACGGAAACTTAAAAAGGATGGATGGGATGCAAATGGATGAGACAATGAAAAAAGAAGATATGGAGCAGCATTTACTGTTCCATAAGGCGCTGTCGGAAGACGACGAGTCATATGCCAGGATAAACGGGTATATGGACATTCTGGCGAAGGCCGGATCGGGGGAGAAGCTGAATGACCCGGTGGACGAGTCCATAAGGGCAGCTTTCAGCTTGGTCCTTGAGAACGGGATAGACCCGTGGGAGATCGACCTCAGAGAATTCGTGAGGCAGTATTCCAGGAAGGTAGCGGAGAACAGGTTCGACATGATCGTCGCCGGGAAGCTTATCCTCATGGCGTGGAAGGTCCTCAGGCTGCAGTCCGAGGCAACGTATTCCAAGTCGGACGAGCCCCCCGAAGAGGATTTCTTCGATTTCACCTTCGAGGACGAGGATCCGCTGATGATCGTGCCGGAGGTGTCTTTCAGGGAAGCATACGCGAGAGAGACGATGCGCCCGGTCACAATGTACGAGCTCTTGGATGCCTTCGAGGAGGCAAGGGTGGAGATGGAGATCCACCGCGAGAGGGAAAGGGTCAGGCAGGAACTTGAGGAGAAGATCCCCAAGAAGTTCGACAACAAGGCCCACGAGGAAGATGACAAGAGGGACGTCGAGTTCGTCTGGGAGAGGATCGTCAGGCTCGGAACGGGGCCCATAGAGATCGACGAGCTTTATACAAAGGACATAATGGAGAACCTGAGGACGTTCGTGGCCATCCTCCACTTAGTAAGGGAGGGGAAGCTGGAGATATTCCAGGGCTCTCTGCCGAGGGGCAACATAGTGATAGAGATGAAGGTCCCCGGAATTCCCACAACTATAGGAAGCGGCGAAGACCAGGAAGAGATCGAGGCGGTGAACTGAGGTGGATGAGAAGGGCGCGGTTGAGGCGGCACTCTTCTCCAGCTCGGAAAAGGTAAGCGTCTCGGATATCGCGGCAAGGACCGGACTCCCGGAAGAGAAGATAAGGTATGCCCTCAGGGACCTGAGGAAAGAGTACGATGACCGCGGATCGGCGATAATGATCGCCAAGATCGGCAATGAGTACAAGATGATGCTCAGGACCGAATATACAGATTTCACGGGCAAATTTGCGAAGGCAGAGATGACCGGAGGCATGATGCGCACTCTAAGCACCATCGCATACAACCAGCCTGTTCTTCAATCAGAGCTGCTGAAGACCCGCGGGGTCAGAGTGTACGACGACGTCCGCGCGCTTATCGAGATGGATTTCGTATCGGGAAAGAGGTCCGGCCAAACTCTGGAGCTCACAACGACAAAGAAATTCTCTGAGTATTTCGGGATCGGCAGCACAAGGATATCCGATATCAAGAAGTGGATAGAGGCCCAAGCGAAGAACATCGGGCAAGACTCCCCTTCATCCAAGTCCGGCGGGGAGCAGTAAGCTCCTCGGCGCACCCTTAATGAAACCTCTTTTTTCTGATTTTTTCGTACGGCTTCATACTTAATGCGGGCGGACGCAGACAGCCCTATGAAAAAGCTTTTAATCAAACAGCCCATGGTCAGACTGATAATATGGTAATGCCGCAAACGTTGCTGGAAAAATCGCTGGACAAACATGTCTCGCTGCTCCTTAAAGACGGAAGGATACTGGAAGGCAAGATCACCGGCTTCGACGAATACATGAACATGGTTCTCGATGAGACGGTTGAAAACAATGTAGCCGGAGAGGAACAGAGGCGTCTGGGAACGGTCGTGCTCCGCGGCAACAACGTTGTGAGTATTTCCATTCTCTAATGATATTCGATAGAGCTTTATCCGATATCACGCCGATAAAGGTACCCCCCCATGTCTCCGTTCAAATGGATAAATAACATCTCTAATAACGAAAAATACAGGAAAGCCTGGTTTGCATTCGTTTGCCTGATCTTTATCACCCTTATTGTCATCCCTTCTATTTACGTAGTTTTCAGGATGTTCGCCGAATGGGGGCCGGTCAGCGGGGTCTTCAACGACTCCGAGATGATGTCCATCATATCGGGGGCAATATGGAACTCCTTCAGCATCGCCGGTATAGTGACGGTGATCGATATCTTGGTCGGCATTCCCATGGCATGGATCCTTGTGAGGAAACAATTCAAGGGTAAGAGGTACCTCGACACCCTGATGGATATGCCCCTCGCATTCCCGACGGCGGTGCTGGGTATATCGATCGTCATGTTCTGGGGCGCTCCCGAGGGCATTGACATCCCCGGAACGGGGCTGGTGATGTCCCCGTACCTTATGATGATCCTTCTGCACATAATATTCACTTATCCTTACATGGTGAGGTCCCTGTCGGCCATCCTCGAGCAGATCGAACCCAACTATGAAACGGCGGCGATGACCCTTTCCGCATCGAGGTTCACAGCGGTAAGGACGATAACCCTCCCCCTCTTCCGCGCAGGCTTGGTGACAGGCACCATCCTTTGTTTCGCAAGATCCCTTTCCGAGACAGGTGGGACGTTCATAGCGCTGGACATGATGGGCGTCGAGTCCTCGTTCTTCACCGGGCCGTCCTTCATCGCATTTATGAAAACGGCCGAAGGGCAACTGGAATACGGGCTCGAAGACGCCATGGGGCCGATGATCCTCATAAGCGTGCTAATGATAGTGCTGGCACTTGTTCTTTTAGTGGTGGTCAAAGCACTGATCATGCGGTTCAAGATACCTGTGAAAAGAGTGTGGCCCCAATTCGGAAGGAAGATAAGCAGGGGGGCGATCCCCAAACTCAAGGACGGGTTCTCGATAGCTTTCCTCGCGGTGATCGTCCTTCTTCCCACTTTCTACATATTCATGTATCTGACGCAGCCTATTGCCGATATCGATTACGCTGCGCTGCTGGGAGCCACAGGGATATCCTTCCTCATCGCAGGTATAGCCGTTATTTTCAATATCGTGTTCGGCATCCCCATAGCGCTGTACATCGCAAGGAAAAGGAATACGAAGTTCGGAAAGTTGCTTGACAGCCTGGTCAACGTGCCGCTGATCATCCCCACCACAGCATTGGGATTCTCGCTGGCATTGTTCTGGGGAAGCATATATGCCGGAGGCTCCCTGAGTTTGATAATGGTGATCCTCGGGCACATATCCTTCACTTTCCCGCTTGTCGTAAGGAACATCGTAGGCGCGGTCGAGGAGGTGGACGCATCATACGAGGAGGTGGCCATGACGCTGGGGGCGAAACCCTTCCAAGCGTTCTCCAAGGTGCTGATGCCGATCATCAAATCCTCGATAATCGCCGGAGCGATACTCGCATTCACCAGGAGTTTGGGGGAGACCGGGGCGACCATCGCCATAAGCGATACGGTGAACACCGTGCCGGTGTATATCCTGAATCTTATCAACAACGACAACTACACAGAGGCGGCATTCTGCTCGATCATCCTGATAGCGATATGTTTCGTGTTCATGTTCGCTGTGAGGATAGTGATAAACAGAGGTGGCCGCCGTGCCTGAGATCGTCCTTGAAGGTCTTCATAAATCATACGACGACTGCCGCGCCGCAGACGCGCTGGCACTTACGGTGAAAGAAGGAGAATACCTATGCATACTCGGCCCTACCGGGTCGGGCAAGACCACATGCCTCAGGATGATATGCGGCCTGACCAAGCCCGACAAGGGGAGGATACTCTTCGACGGGAAGGATGTGACCGACATGCCGGTGAGCGAAAGGAAGGCCACCATGCTGTCTCAGGTGTATTCGCTGTTCCCTCCTCTGACGGTCTACGAGAACGTGATGTTCTCTCCGGTGATCAAGGAATGGGACGAGAAGGATGCGAGGCAGCTGGTAAAAAGCATGATAAAAATGGTGCATATGGAGAACAAGGCGAACTCCTATCCCCATGAACTGAGCGGTGGGCAGCAGCAGAGGACGGCGCTCGCCAGGGCTCTTGCCTCGGATTCCGACATACTGCTTCTGGACGAGCCCCTCAGGGCGCTTGACGCAAGGCTCAGGCTGGAGCTCAGGCAGGAACTCAAATCCCTTGTGAAGGAAATGGGGCTCACCGCCATACACGTCACCCACGATCAGGATGAGGCGATCGAGATGGCAGACCGCATAGCCATCATCAGAAAAGGGAGGATAGTGCAGATAGGCACGCCGACCGATGTGTTC
>JAKQBQ010000016.1 GCA_029574055.1 Methanobacteriota archaeon | reverse complement strand
GGTATAACCATCACCAAGGCCGGCCAGACGTTCCTCCGCCAGATACCGATCAGAGTTGTCGAGGTAAACCTCGGCGAATCCACAGTGGGGGAGTTCTCTCAGAGCATCCTTGTGCTGGGAGTATCCGACAAGGTCTACAACGGCATGCAGCAAAGGGATGCCGGGATAAAGGTCGGGGCGACCGGCTGCACCACAGTCGTGATAAGGGACGGGATCCTGATGATACCTCCTGATTGGAACATAGACGAGAGGGACCCGGAACTTGCCTACAAGATCCGCAAGGAGACCGCGATAACGCAGAACGATGTCATCATCGTCGGCAGCGCGAATACCAAGATACTTGCGATAGAGGCGGCGATCAACGCCGCATTCGAACTCATATGATATCGGAACCCTCATGAAACATCTGTTCAACTATTCTGTGCTCCAGCCTGTTGAGGACCTCCCCGGGAACGGGGGCGGCCTGAAGGACATCGGATGCGACGGGATAGAACTGTTCACCCTGTTCGAAAAAGTGCCGGACATCTACAAAGGCATTTCACCCTCCGTCCATCTCCCTTATGCGGTGGACTGGTACAGCGTGTGGACGGGGAAAGCGGACCTCAGCGGGTTCGATGAGGATAACGTCAAGTATATCTTATTCGGAAGGGACAGGGACGAGATAGTGAAGAACCTTCGCGATGCGATAGGGTTCGCGGCGGAGGTAAAGCCGGCATACGGCGTACTTCATGCGGGCGCAGCCAGCCTGGACGAGCTGACGCTTAGGGAACAGACGTATGACAGCAGGGACGTGCTGGGAGCATTCTGCGAGATGATGAACCGCGTCGCCTCAGGGTTCAAAGGGGGCGAGCCCCCTTTCAAGCTGGCATTCGAGAACCTTTGGTGGCCGGGGCTGAAGATGCCTGATCCATGCGAGTATGAGTTCATCGAAGCACATATCGAATTCGACAACTGGGGGTTCTGCCTTGACACGGGGCACATGATGAACACCCTCCCCGACGCAACCGACGAGAACACCTGTGCAGAAAGGCTGCTGGAGATATTCGAAAGGTATTCGGACGATATGAAGGATAGGATAGGCACGATGCATCTCCATGTCAGCACCAGCGCCGGATACAGGAGCACCTTCGAATCGGTACGCAGGCCTCCCGGCGAGACCGTGGCCGAAACTATCACGAGGGCGTATGACCACGGATCGAAGATCGACCAGCACCGGCCGTTCTTCGGGAACGGATGCAGGGCGCTCGTCGAAGAGATATCTCCCGACTTCGTCACACATGAGACGATGGGGGCTGATATAAAGCATGCTTTAAGGAACTTCGTTCAGCAAAGAGCCCATTTCGCGCCCGCTGATTATTTATAATACCTTAATAATGGGACTGCCAGAGGAATTGACCAATGGCACGTTTTAAAGAAGCTGAGCACAGGCTCCTTGAAAAAACAGTCTGCATGAACTGCTATGCGACGAACCCCAAAAAAGCGGACAAATGCCGCAAGTGCGGGTACACCAACCTCAGGCCTAAGGCTAAAGAGAGCAGAAAGCAGTGAAACCCGTTTTTGCGCGTCTTTGCCGCATGGGATGCCGCATTCAGGCGCACTCGTTCATTTCATTAATATAGTTCAAGGGCGGTCTAGGTACCGCCTGATGCGGGAAGTTTGAAGGATGAGGATTTTGACAGTGGATGACAACGTTGCCCTTCAGGATATCCTGACAGAGATCATCACCGATGCGGGCAGCACGGCGGAGTCCGCATCTACCATGGACGGCGCATTGTCCTCCATCGAGAATTTTCACCCCAACATGATATTCCTGGATATCGATATGCCGGACGGGCTTTCGCTGCTGGATAAGATGCATCTACATTCGCCGCCGATCAACATCCCGGTCATAGCGATCAGGAGCTGGGGGCGGCAGATACCTCAGGACAGCTCGCTGGTAATAGGCCGTATCGAAAAACCTTTCACAAAGTCGGACGTTCTGGCGACCATAAGCAGCGTGCGGGAGGAAATGGCCGAAGGAAACGAACAGTCGATCGCACCGATCAAACATGCCGAGGCGGCGCCGAGGGCGCCCAGGACCACTCTGGCGGAGAGAGGAGTGGCATTCGGCAGGTCATACGTCATTTTCCAAAAGAGCCCGGACGCAGTAAGCGATCTTGTCTCCATGTTCGACGCCGAAGGGTGCAGCGTGATGATCGTTACCACCAGGAAGAAAAAGACCATCATCGAAAGGTTCAGGAGCAACAACATCAAGGCCCTGACCCTGAAGGTCAAGCTGTTAGGCGGCCATTTCAATATATACGGGTTGGGGACGATGATAGACGAAGTGGAAGAGTTCATCATGAACAACGAAAGGCCGGTGGTCGCATTCGACGACCTGAACAAGATCATCGACAGGAACGGCATGAACTCCACTATCGAAGCGGTGCACCAGCTGGTCACCGATGAATACGACAGGGAGAGAACGTTCCTTGTCTCTGTAGATCCTGCAGGGTTCACGGTCAAAGACAAAGAGATCCTGCTCAATCATATGATACATTACGATCCAACGGAAGGATAAGCATGAAAATAGAGAAAGTATGGGCAAGAGAGGTTCTGGACTCGAGGGGGAACCCTACTGTTGAAGCAGAACTTACCGTAGGCGGGAAGAAGATAACGGCGATAGCGCCGTCGGGAGCATCCACGGGAACGTGGGAGGCTTACGAACTTAGGGACGGGGGAAAAAGATACAACGGAAAGGGCGTCCAGAAAGCAGTCGAGAACATCAAGAGGGAGATATCCGGCATACTTGTGGGGATGGACCCTTCCGATCAAAGGACCATCGATTACGCCCTTATCGACCTGGACGGCACAGAGAATAAGGCCAGGATCGGCGGGAATGCTATGACGGCCGTTTCCCTTGCGGCAGCGAAGGCGGGCGCCTACGCCCTTGGCAAAGAGGTGTACGAGCACATGGGCGACGACCATGTTACGATCCCGGTGCCCATGTTCAACATCATCAACGGCGGCAAGCACGCAGGCGGAGACCTCAAGATACAGGAATGCATGATAATCCCCGCCGGCGCCGGATCGTTCTCGGAGTGCCTGATGATATCCTCCGAGATATACATGGAATTGAAATCCATTCTGAAGAAGAAGTACGGCGCGGGAGCGGTGAACATCGGCGACGAAGGAGGGTTCGCACCACCTGTCAAGACAGTTGAAGAGGCCATGGAGACCATCATGT
>JAKQBQ010000013.1 GCA_029574055.1 Methanobacteriota archaeon | reverse complement strand
ATACGTTGGTGGTCCTGCCCACCGGCCTCGGGAAGACCATAATAGCCCTATACACGTCAGCAGTGGTGCTTGACCGCGGAAGGAAAGTCCTCCTCATGGCTCCGACGAAGCCTCTTGTGGACCAGCATTCCTCTGTGTTCGCAAACCTTCTCATCGATACCAAAATAGGGGTGATGACCGGCCACATGAGGCCTGAGACCAGGGAGAAGATGATCGATGAGAGCGATCTCATCGTCTCCACCCCCCAGTGCATCGCAAACGACCTGGAGAACGGAAGGTACGGGCTGGAGGATTTCGGGTTGGTGATATACGACGAGGCGCACAGGGGCACCGGGAATTATGCGTACGTAACCGTAGCCAAATACTGCACCGCGGGGAACAGATCGATGGGTCTCACCGCATCCCCCGGCGGCGACATCAAGAAGGTGGAGGAAGTATGCAAAAACCTGGGATTCTTCAGGATCGAGATACGTACGGAGGAGGACCCGGACGTCGCCCCGTACATACACGACACATACGTCCAGAAGATAGAGGTGAACATGCCTAAGGAGCTCCTGGACATCGCCAACATATTGAAGAAGCTCCTGGACCACTATTTCCTGGAGCTTACGGACCTGAGGCTTACGAAAGAGAACTGGCCCCCGTCCACCACGCACATGCTCATGATCGGGGAATCCCTTCAAAAAAGGCTGAGAAGAGGAGAGCGGTCCATAACGCTCTACCGCGGCCTTACCGTCCAGTCCATCTGCATAAAGATACTCCACGCGATCAACCTCGCCGAGACCCAGGGGATGAGCTCGCTGAGGTCGTACATGTACAAGCTGAACGAGGATGCTCTGGCGGAGAAGGGGAACAAGGGCGGGAAGGAGCTCGTCGCCAGAAAGGAATACCTAGAAGCCTGGGACATGGTCTACAACAGCAGGATCGAGCATCCCAAGGTCTCCAAGCTCATGAGCCTTGTGAGCAAGATATTGAACTCGGACAGCTCGTCAAAGGTCATGGTATTCACGCAGTACCGCGACACCTGCGACCTGTTGGTGGAGAAGCTCTCTTCCATCGATGGCGCCCGAGTCGGAAAGCTGATCGGGCAGTCCAACGGCGGCCTCAGGCAGAGAGAGCAGATCGGAATCCTCGAGGAATTCAGGAGGGGCGCCAGGAACGTGATCGTTGCCACCTCCGTCGGAGAGGAAGGGCTGGATGTGGCCAGCACCAATGCCGTGATATTCTATGAGCCGGTGCCGTCTGAGATCAGGACCATCCAAAGGCGCGGGCGCACCGGAAGGAAGAGCGATGGGGAAGTGTTCGTCCTTGTCGCAAAAGGCACAATGGACGAGGTGTTCGAGAATTCCAGCAAAAAGAAGGAGGATCAGATGCGCTCAAGGCTAGAGAAGCTGAATAAGGAGTTGTCTCTCACAAAAGAAGAAGGCCAGCTGAAGCTGGGAGATTTCTAATAGACTTACTGTATATGGATGATGCCATGCTGTATTCCGAGATCGCAGATGTGTTCGACAGATTGGAGGGGACCGGCAGCCGCCTTGAGATGACGTCCATACTCTCGGATCTCTTCAGGACGCTGGAACCTTCCTCGCTTAGGAACATAGTGTACCTTTCCCAAGGAAAACTCCATCCGAACTTCCACGGCGCGGAGCTAGGGATGGCCGACAAACTCGTCCTGAGATCTGTGGCTTTCGTATCCGGCGTGCCTGAGAGCAGGATCGACGAGCTGTGGAAGAAAGAGGGGGATCCGGGAAAGATCGCCGAATCCCTTATCAAGAACAGGAAACAGGCATCCCTTTTCTCCGAACCCCTGACTTTAGAGAAAGTGCTCAAGAACCTTACGCTCATCGAGAATGCGGAGGGAAAGGACTCTCAGGACAAGAAGATGAAGTACCTCTCCAATCTCCTGATGGATTCCGGCCCCGTCGAAGCCAGATACCTGTGCCGCATCGTCACCGGGAGGATGAGGATAGGCGCCGGCTCGATGACCATCCTCGACGCTCTTGCCGAAGCTTTCGGCACGAAAGCGGACCGCCCCGATATCGAAAGGGCGTTCAACATCACATGCGACCTCGGGTTTGTCGCTGAAACCCTCGCCCTTGGGGGCGTGGATGCGGTCAAGGATATCAAAGTTGCAGTCGGCAGCCCGATAAAAGTGATGCTGGCAGAACGCCTGCCTTCCATCCCCCTCATCTTGGACAGGATGGAGGGAAGATGCGCCATGGAATTCAAATACGACGGCATAAGGGTGCAGGCGCATATCGGAAAGGATTCGGTAAAGCTGTACTCAAGGCGTTTGGAGGACATGACCTCCAACTTCCCGGACATCGCCGCCGAACTGAGAAGGCAATGCAGAGCGGATGAGGCGATAATCGAGGGAGAGTGCGTCGCTGTGGACCCGGACGGGAACATGCTGCCGTTCCAGAACGTCACCCACAGAAGGAAAAAGCACGGCATGGACAAGGCCGTGGAGGATTATCCGGTAAAGATATTCATGTTCGATATTCTGATGGCCGGAGGCGAGGACATGACCGTCCGCCCCTTCGAAGAAAGAAGGTCCGTGCTGGAAAGAACTTTCGATCTGTCGGAAATGGTGAAGCTGACAACAATGGAGATAATAAACACCCCGAAAGAAGGCGAGGATTTCTTCGGCAGGGCGCTCGGCAAGAAATGCGAGGGCATAATGGCGAAATCGCTTTCCGAGGGATCTGTGTACAGGGCAGGCTCTAGAGGATTCCTTTGGATAAAATACAAAAAGGATTATGAGGAGGCTCTTACAGATTCCTTCGACCTCGTTGTTGTGGGGGCATTCTACGGCAGGGGGAAGAGAGCAGGGAAATACGGCGCCCTCCTCATGGCCGTTTTCGATGAGGAAACAGGCGAGTACTGCACCGTATGCAAGCTTGGGACCGGTTTCGATGATGCTTTCCTCGACAGCATGCCGGACATGCTTGACGAGTACATCAGCGAAGAGCGCCCGAGGATGGTGGATGCAGATATGATCCCCGACGTATGGTTCCTCCCCACTGTGGTGCTGGAGGTGGTGGCCGCGGAGATCAGCTTAAGCCCCATCCATACTGCCGCCAAAGGGATAGTGAAAGAGGATGCAGGCCTCGGCCTGAGGTTCCCCCGGTTCACCGGACGCGTCAGGGAAGACAAGGGTCCGGAGGAATGCACCACCGTCAATGAAGCGCTGAGCATGTTCGAGATGCAGTCTCAGAATAAAGAGTCGTAAAAATAGTTCGGGGCGGCGCACCGTTAAGGCAATGCGCCAACCCCTTTTTTGATGCGTTCATGCTGCCAATTCGAACTGGCTGTTGTACAGCTCGGCGTAGAATCCCCCTTGTGCCAGCAACTCCGTGTGAGATCCGCTCTCCACGATATCGCCGTCCTTCATCACCAATATCTTATCTGCATCCTTGATGGTCGACAGCCTGTGCGCAATGATGAAAGATGTCCTCTCTTTTGTAAGGGCGTTCATTGCATCCTGCACAATGCGCTCGGTGCGTGTGTCCACAGAGCTCGTTGCCTCATCCAGTATCAGCAGCGGCGAATCCTTGATTATCGCACGTGCGATCGTGATCAGCTGCTTCTGCCCCTCCGACAGGTTCGCCGTGTCGCTCAGCACTGTGTCGTATCCGTCCGGCAGCGTCTGTATGAAGTGGTGCAGTCCCACTGTCTTGCAGGCATTGACCACCTCCTCATCGGAAACTCCCTCTTTGGAATAGATGATGTTCTCTTTTATGGTGCCGTTGAACAGCCAGGTATCCTGAAGCACCATGCAGAACTGCTCGTGCACGTTCTCGCGGGGGATCTCTCTCGTTGAGACTCCGTCGAGCAGTATCTCTCCGCTGTCTACCTCGTAGAACCTCATCAGAAGATTGACGATGGTGGTCTTGCCGGCGCCGGTGGGGCCCACGATCGCCACCTTCTGCCCTGCCTTCACCTCTGCCGAGAAGTTGTGGATGACCGCCCTGTCCTGGGTGTATCCGAACCTGACGTTCCTGAATTCCACATCCCCCCTTACATCGGAGATCCTCTTCACCATCTGGCTCTCGTCCTCCAGCTCCTTTTCCTCCAGGAACTCGAACACGCGCTCGCCTGCGGCCGCCGTCCTCTGCAGGTTGGTGGCGGCCTGCGCAAATTGCGAAAGGGGCTGCGTGAATAACCTGACGTAGATCATGAACGCCACTATGACGCCGAAGGAGATCGTTCCGCTCATGGCCAATACCGCTCCGACGACGCACACCATCACATATCCGAAGTTGCCTATGAACGACATCAGCGGCATCATCAGGCCGGAGAAGAACTGCGACTTCCATCCGCTCTCGTAAAGCCTGAGGTTTATGTCCTCGAATTTCTTCTTGAATTCCCTGCTGGCATTGTATATCTTCACGATGTTGTGCCCGGTGTACGTCTCTTCTACATGGCCGTTCACGTTGCCGAGGTCGTTCTGCTGAGCGACGAAGAACTTCTGGGATTTCTTCATGATGACGAAGATCGACATGAAGCCCAGCAGGCTGGACCCGATCGCTGTAAGGGCCATTATCCAATCCGTGTAGAACATCATTATCAGAGAGCCTATGAACATCGCCGCCGCCGATACCAGGGTGGTGATGCTCTGGTTGAGCGTCATGCCTATAGTGTCGACGTCGTTCGTCATGCGGCTCAGGACATCGCCGTAGCTCCCCTTGTTGAAGTAGCTGAAGGGGAGGCGGTTAATCTTTTGAGATATGTCGGTTCTCATCTTCTTGGATATCTTCTGCGTGACCGTTGCCATGATCCAGTTCTGGATGAACGTTAGTATTGAAGAGATCACATAGAAGCATATCAGCACGATGACAATGCCTATTATGACATCCATGTCGATGGCGCCGGGCAGCCCGCTCATGATCGCCGGGAGAGCGTTGGTTATCTCATCGGTCAGATTCTTCAGCCAATCCGGGCTGATGACCTGAAGGATGGTCCCGCCTACAGCCATCGCCAAAGCTATGATTATCAGAGGGATGAATGACCTGCAGTACCGGATCAGCTTCATCCCGGTCTTTTTGAACTCCTTCGGCTTTTCGGCCACTCCTCCGAATGGTCCTCCCAGAGGAGGGCCGTCCCGCCTCGGCCTTTCCTCGCTCATATTGCCAACTCCTCTTCGCTCAGCTGCGACATCGCTATCTCTCTGTACACTCCGCACGTTTTGAGGAGGTCCTTATGCTTCCCGATCCCCTCTACTTTCCCTTCGTTGAGGACGACGATCTTATCGGCATCCATGATGGTGCCTATGCGCTGTGCCACGATCATGCTCGTGACCCCTTTGGTCTCCTTCCTGAGCGCTGTCCTGAGGACCCTGTCTGTCTTGTAATCGAGCGCCGAGAAGCTGTCGTCGAAGATGTATATCTCAGGCTTCTTGCACACGGCGCGGGCGATCGACAGGCGCTGTTTCTGCCCGCCTGACACATTGGTGCCCCCGCGCGCAATGTCCGCATCGTAAGTGTTTTCCATATTCTCGACGAAATCCTTCCCCTGGGCGATCCTCACCGCATCCCTGATGTCTTCTTCCGTGGCTTTCCTGCCGGCGTTCTCGCCGAATGCGACGTTGGAGGAGACAGTCCCGCTGAAAAGCACGCTTTTCTGCGGGATGTACCCTATCTTGTTGTAAAGCGCCTCAAGCTTGTATTCGCGGACATCCACCCCGTTGATCAGGATCGTGCCTTCGGTGGCATCGTAGAACCTTGGGACGAGGTTTATCAGCGTGCTCTTCCCGCTCCCGGTGGACCCTATGAACGCTATCGTCTCCCCCTGCTCGACAGAGAAGCTCACATCTTTGATCACATAATCTGCCGCGCCGGGGTATTTGAAGCTCACATTCTTGAACTCCACCTCTCCTCTTATGTTGGGGTCGGTTTCGGTCACCGTTCCGTCCTTAATGGAGGATTCGGTGTTGATCACTTCGTTTATACGCCTTGCCGACACCTGTGCGCGGGGCAGCATTATGAACATGATCATGATCATCATGACCGCCATCATTATCTGCATGGCATATGCGGAGAACACTATCATGTTCGCGAAGGTCTCCAACGCCCCGTCCGCGCCGGAGTTGTTGATGAGTATCGCGCCTATCCAGTATATGGCTATCAGCAACACGTTCATTATGAGGCTTATCAGCGGCATCAGCGTCGCCATCGCGCGGGTGGTGTACAGCTGGGTGCTGGTCAGCTCCTCGTTGGCCTTCTCGAACTTGGCCTCCTGGTAGTCCTCCGCGTTGTATGCGCGTACGACGGGAAGCCCGGTGAGGTTCTCCCTGGCTACATCGTTGATGTTGTCGGTCAGGACCTGCATCTTCTTGAATTTGGGTATGACGAATACCAGTATCACGATGAACAGCACAAAGATGCAGACCATGGCAACGCCTGTCGCAAGCGTCCATTCGAACCCCTTCCCGTAGATCTTGAAGAACGCCCACACCGCGAGTATCGGCGCCATGGTGACTATCTGCAGTCCCATCGTGAATGCCATCTGCACCTGCGTAACGTCGTTCGTAGAGCGGGTGATCAGGCTTGCTATCGAAAACTTATTGATCTCGCTCATTGAGAACGAGTCAACCTTATTGAACTGCAGGCTCCTGAGCCTTTGCGAGAATGCTGAAGCCATCCTCGATGCGAAGAATCCCGCCATGACGGCGGCCGCGAGGCTTCCGAGAGCGCATAGGATCATGTACCCCCCGTTCATCCATATCTCGCTCATCTCGCTGCCAGGCGTCTGCACGAGCGTCGTGATGGTTGCCATGTACTCGGGCAGCTTCAGATTGAAATAGACCTGGATGATCACAAAGACCAGGATCACCCCGATGAGCGCCCAATCCTTCGGCCCGAGATATTTGAATATGCTTTTGAATTTCAGAATGTTTCCCATTTCATTACCTTGCTTTTTTGTGTGATATTGCTTAACGTGATCGTTTGCAGAACGGATCGCCGCGGATGCACAAGCATACGCTGGGTCATGCGCTATGAGAAGCTTCCTCGGCAGACGGCGGCCTCATTCGCGTTTGTCGAGCACCTCCGCGATGCGCCCGAGTATACGGACCAATTCCTTCGCGTCCTTCTCCCCAAGCTGCACAAGGATGCTCTTTATCCTCTCAAAGTGTTCCCTCTGCCGCTCTTCCAGATATTCTACGCCTTTGGGCGTAAGCTCCACAATGATCTTGCGCCTGTCATCGACGTTGATCCTGCGGGTGATCAGCTCTTTCTCCTCGAGGCTGTTCAGGGCTGCGGCGACGCGCGCGGAACTGATGTTCAAAGCGCTGCTGATATCGCCGGGGACGGTCGTGCCCTATCTGTCCCTGATACTAAAAAGGACATAGAGCTCGCCTTGATTGCTGTCGTAGATCTGTTTCCTCAGACCTGCTGAGCGGGCGGACTGCATTTTCACAGAGAGTTCCTTCACAAGCTCATCGTAGTCCATTTAGCTACCTCTGTTAGTTGCTAATGCTATTAGCAATCTAATATATAAGTTATTTCTTTCGTTAGCATTCAATACTGTGAGAGTTTAAAAGAACTATGCTGTCTATAGCGTCGTACCTCTCACTCCGAAGTTACGAAAGCTTTATTATAAGAACGGTAATCGCAAAGCATGGAAGTCTATACTGTCGAAAGGACCGGTAGATCGATAACCCTCGGATTCAGGGACGAGAACCCTACGCTTGTGGAACCCCTTATCAAAGCGCTCAACGACGACAAGACCGTCATCCAGGTGAGGTACATCAACTATCACCCGGAGCTGGCCGACCCTGTGCTGGTGGTAGAGGTCAGCAAAGGGAAGCCTGAGGACGCGGTGAAGAAGGCCGCGAAGACGGTATCCACTTATTTCTCAGCGGTAAAGCAATGACCTACAGAGAATGCCGCACCGCCGAAGCGGGCGTCGGCATGTCCTTCTATCTGAGCGATATCGAAGGCACCGGAGGGCGCCTGAAGAAAGAGCCTGAGGATTTTGTTGTTAAGGAGATGTCCAACAGGCCGGAGCCTGCGGAGGGTGGGAAATTCGTCATCGCAGAGGTCACCAGCAGGAATTGGGAGACGAACCGCCTCGTGAGATTGATATCGAGGGGGTTGGGCATCTCGCGCGAAAGGGTGGGTTTTGCCGGGACAAAGGATAAGAGGGCGGTCACGACGCAGCTGATGTCCTTCGAATGCCCTATTGACCGAGTGAAGAATATCGCCCTCAAGGATGTGGAGATCAGCGGGATGTATACCGCAAAGAGGGGCATACAGATCGGCGACCTGAGAGGCAACTCGTTTGCGATAAAGGTCACCGAATGCGGCGTCCCGGAAAGCGGGATACCCCCGATCCTCGATTCCGTCTCCTCCGTCATAAAGGAGGCGGGGGGATTCCCCAACTATTTCGGGGTACAGCGGTTCGGAACGATACGCCCTATCACCCACAAGGTCGGGGAATACCTGATCAGAGGGAATATCGAGGAAGCTGTAAGGAGCTACGTCTCCGACCCGTCCCTGTTCGAGGATGAGGAAACGGCTATAGCCAGAAGGTCTTTGTCAGAAGGGGAGGATTGGTCTTCTCTCTTGAATGAAATGCCGAACTCCATGTCCTACGAGAAGATAATGGTGGAGCACATCGTCTCGTCCCCGGGAGACTGGAGGGGAGCGGTCGAAAAGCTCCCGAAGAACCTCCAGATGATGTTCGTACACGCCTATCAGTCATATCTTTTCAACCGGATGCTCAGCGGGCGCATGGCAAAGGGGCTTCCCCTGAACGCCCCCGTATTGGGCGACGTGGTGATCCCGCTGGATGCCAACAGGATCCCGCTGCATGAGAACCCAATAACCACAACGTCCGGCAACATCGATCTTGTCGCCAGGCAGGTGAGGTCCGGGAGAGCGTTCGTTACCATCTCTTTATTCGGATCGGAAAGCATCATCCCCGACGGGGAAATGGGAGAGATAGAAAGATCAGTCATAGAAAGCGAGGGGATCGAAAAGAAAGACTTCATCGTCCCCGGCCTTCCGCACTGCAGCTCCAAGGGAAGCAGGAGGGAGATACTCTGCCCGGTGGGAGACCTTTCCCACAACGTCGTTGAAGGAGGGTATGAGATGAGATTCTACCTTCCGAAAGGCAACTATGCCACCTGCCTTCTCAGAGAATATATGAAATCGGAAATGGAAAGGTATTGATCAGAGGCTGTCCCTGACCATCTTCGCCTGATACACCCCTATCTTGCCTCCCTTCATTATGTCCTCGATAGGGGTGCCCTTTTGGATCGAGCATGCTATGTTCTTTAAGTCGGGAGGCAAACTCTTCGACGACCTTCTGGCACTCATCACTTTATAGATGTATGCGACAAGGAGCTTCGCCTCGTCGGCATCCTTCGCCCCTCCTGCGACGTACGCACAGGGTATCGATATTATCGGATCCCCGTCCAGCCCCGCGCAGTTCCCTTTGACCACCGCGTTCAGCGACAGCTTCTCCATCCTTTCGAACTCCAGCGTGCCGGGGGTGATGTCCCCGTACTCGGAGATGTCCGAAAGATAGCTCATTATCGCTTTCGTTGTGGCCTCGTCGAGGCCCAGCGCGGAGACCAGGTCCGGATCGCTTATGGGGAGCTTCGATATGTATGCCCTCCTGAGCACCCTTTCCGCATACCTCTTCACGGGCTCCGGCACCTTCTGCCTCTGCCTGTTGGTTTCGGGGAGCTTGTTCTCGGGATCGCCGCCCCTGTACCCCAATTCGGAGTACAGCCTGCTGGCGGAATTCACGTCTCCCGCAGCGGCGTAGGCGTCGGCAAGGTCTTTGCGGACGATCCTGTCATCCGATAGTGCCAGTATCCGTGTGCAGGCATCTATGACCGCCCTATTGTCTCCCTTGGACATGTAGAAGTCCTTCTTCATCGAAAGGATCGGTACCGACTTCGGTTTCGCTTTCAACGCGTTGCCTATCAAACCTTCAACGATATCGTCCTTCCCCTCGAGCGTCAGTATCGTGATCGCTGATGCCAATCCTTCCTCGTCCGCCGGGTCCATGTCCAATATCTTCAAAGCGGCCTTCTCCGCCTTCTCTGAATTGCCGGAGGCCGCGGCTATGTCGCGTTTTACCCTGATCACATTGATGTCGTCCGGGGCGATTATTGCCGCCATCTCGACGAAATAGAGAGCTTCGTCGTATTTCCCCATCTCTGCGAATATCATGCCTTTCTTGACAAGAGCATAAATGTCGTCTGGCCTGAGCTCTATCACTCTGTTCAAAGATTCGACGGCGCCGGCGGTATCCTTCTTCTTTTCCAGCACCGCCGCGCGGGATATCCAGTATTCCGGCTCGTTCATATCCAGGAGGACGGCCCTGTTGTAGGCTTGCTCGGCGTTGTCGAGGTCTCCTCCGGCCTCGTCCGCCATGCCTTTGGAGTGCCAGATCATCGGATCGGTCGGGTCGGCCTCGGCTGCCCGTAGGAAAGTGGCGGATGCCGCTTTGTAATCCCCGACGGCATACTCCGCATTCCCTTTGAGGCGCCTTACGATAGGGTCCGCGCCGAACTCCCTCTCCTTCTCGGCGAACATCCTTATGGCATCCTCGTATCTGCCTTCGAGGATCATTGATGATAGAATATTAACAAAATTCTCCGCCCTGTTATCGGAGACCATCATGTCCTTGTATGAAGCGTAGGTGTCCGAGCGCCTCATGGAAAGATTTGCTTTGGACAGGATGTTCATTGCCTCTGTGTTGCCCGGATCCAATTCTATGATCCTGTTGCAAAGTCTCACCGCCTCTTCGTTCCTGTTCTCGGAAACGGCTATGTCCTTCATCAAGAGAAGAACACCAACATTATTCCGATCGGCCTTCTCCGCTTTTTCGAGATCGACCTTGGCCTTGTCGATCCTGCCTGTCCTGAACAGTATCTTCGCCTTCTGGAGCCTGACATCGGCGTTGTCGGGATTCTTGTCAACGCCGTTCATTATCGTCCTGAGTGCAGAATTGATGTTGCCCCGCTCATATTCGATCTCCGATTTCAAAATGAACGCGCTCGGGTCGCCGGGATAGGATATCAGGACCTTATCGACAACGGATTCGGCGTCTGTGTAATATGAATTGGAAAGCAGCAGCTTCGCCCCGTAGACGTACGCCTTGAGGTCTGCGTTCTCGCTGTCGATGTATTCCTTCACGCATTGGGAGGCTTCTGCCTTCCTGCCCAATGCGGAATATGTTTGGATCAACCCCTTCATCACCATCGGCGATGCCGGGTCCAACGCCTCGGCATCCCTGTATAAAGAAAGCGCCTTTTCGTAGTTCCTTCCGGAATAGAATGCTTTGGCCGCTTCGCATATGATGTAGATGCAGTTCGCGCTCTTCGCCAATAGGGACGAGTACATCATCTGTGCGGAGTGCCAGTCCCTCTCGTCCATCGACATTCTGGCGGATGCGAGCATGTACTCGGGATTCTTGTTGTGCTCCTCGGAATCTATCATGGCTTTAGTGGCTTCGTCCCTCCTGCCGCCGTACCAGTCCCGGTATATCCCGTAGAGTTTCTGGATCGAGC
>JAKQBQ010000206.1 GCA_029574055.1 Methanobacteriota archaeon | reverse complement strand
TATTCTCAGTATTAAGTCAAAGTTCTTAACATCTTGCAGGAACACTGTGCCAGAATACATTGGCAACTTCAGAGCAACCGTTTGGAATATAACTGTTCAGTATTTTTCGAACCTTTCTTCCCAAAGATCTCATGCGTATCGATCATGCCATTATTCTACATGCATCCTCTCGAATATCCTTCTTGCCCTGTCCAGCTCTTCCGGCGTGTTCACATTGACCGCGAACTCCATACGATCGGTTTCGTAGAAGAATTCCTGAAGGTACTCATCCCGGAGGGTCTTCTCCCTGTCCATGATGAAAACACCCGAGACCACCCATTTCGAGCCATAGTGGTCTCTGGTGTAAGATGGTTTGATATCGAGTTTGTCAAAAGTATTCCCGTCAACGAGGGCCACGAGGGACTCCATCCTCTTAGGTTCGAAGTGGCCGATGAACTTGTCTATCTCCGCAGTGGATATGAAAGGTATATCGGAAGGGCAGGTGAGGACGAACCTTCCTTCGAGGTTCATGAATGCATCATGCAGATCCTTCACGAAGTCCTCTCCGGAAGTCCTTATCGTCTCCACCCCCATTCCTTTTAGATACCTTTCAGTCTCAAGGGTATGGGGGCTTACCGACACCAGGAGCCTGTCGATGCTCCGAGAGCCGGACAGCGCGTCCACTACCCTTTCTATGACAGGCTTCCCCCCGATGGTCTGCATGGGCTTCTCTATGCCGCACGCACCCATCCTGGTGCCTTTACCCCCCGCGTTGATCAATGCCTGCATGAAGCCTCAGAGTATCATGAGGACCAGCGCGACCATTATCAGGAGCGGGACCCTGAAGATCTCGTTCGCTGCGCCGAGCACGTCCCCGTTCACGAAACCGAACTTATTGTTCGACACGAATGCGATGAACCAGCCGATAGCAATGGATAATCCTGCGGCCACGGCAATGGTCGCTACTGCAGGTATCATGATCACAGAGCTGAGCATACCCGGGATGCCGATTACCGCCATCAGTAAGCCCATCAAGAGATATCCTCCGAACGCCAGTCCTGCGGACAGAACGGTCGAAAGGATCAATGTGGTCATGTTCGAATTGCCCACCTGCTCGGATGCCATCCCCGTACCGGATTCGCCGAACACTGCCGCTGATACCATGGTGTTCTTTGCGAATACTTCCATGATCACTATCGCTGCGGCCGCTACGAATCCTCCCCATTGGTCGTAAAGCAAGGCGACCGTTGAGGCGGTCACGATCAGTGCTATCCCAATGCCGCCTGCGCCGATCCTCGTATCCTTCAGGGCGCTGACGCTTTTCTCCCTGCTTCCGCTGGCGACCATTCCGTCGCCGAAATCGACAAGCCCGTCAAAATGAAGGAACTTTGACGCAATGAATATCGTTGCTATGATCGCGACAGGGGTCATCAGAATCAGCGTTGCACTGTCGAATGCCAACCCAACGATGACGGCGACTATCCCTATCAGAAGCCCTATGATGGGAGAGACGAAGAAGTTGCGGCTGAATGCGCTGATCTCCCTTTCTTCAACGTTCAAAGGGAATATGGTGAGGAATGACAGAGCGCCCTTTATCGCATCGAATATCCC
>JAKQBQ010000218.1 GCA_029574055.1 Methanobacteriota archaeon | reverse complement strand
CGATGTCAAGGTGTTCAAATATAAGGTGTTCTCGAGGGCGTGCCTCGCCGCTTACATGAATTACTCTTCTTCGTACTCTGTAGCATTCTTCATGGCGCTGTACCTGCAGAGCATCGGCGCGCTGACGCCTATGCAGGCAGGTATGGTGATAATGATACAGCCCGCCATCCAGATGGTGCTCACAACAAAGTCCGGAAGCCTTTCCGATAGGATGAGAGATAAGCGCATACTGCCGACCTTGGGAATGGCTATTACATCCGCCGGGGTCGCTATGGTCATATTCATGGGGACCACGGTCAACCTTGCCTTCGTGGGCGCCGCCCTGGTGATCCTCGGAATAGGATACGGGGTGTTCGCCGCCCCCAACACAAGCGTGGTGATGTCATCAGTGCCGATAAAGCACCGCGGGGAGGCATCGGGGATGATAGCGCTGCTGAGACAGCTTGGGATGGTGACGAGCATGACCGTCGCCATGTGCAGCATATCCATTATCATGGGGGGAACGGACAACCTCGGCCCCGAGACATTTGAAACCTTCGGGCCGTTCGTCAACGCAATGCAGGCGGCATTCGTGGTCTGTTTGGCAATGTGCATAATAGGGACGTTCGTCTCTTGGTTCAGAGGAGGCAGTCCCGAGGACGCCTGCGAATACCAATGACCCAGCAATTTAGTTATTCCTAATTTTCATATTCCCCAGAAATAAGTAAATACTTCAGAAGTGCATTAAAAGCAGATGTCCGACCTCTCCCACGAGAACTACAACTTCCAGAAGATAGTGTTCATAGTGGGGGCGCTGCTGCTCATCATCAAGTTCATTGCCTACTTCATAACCAACTCTGTGGCAATATTCACCGATGCGATGGAGAGCATCGTGAACGTTGTTGCCGGGGGCATCGGGCTTTATGCGTTGTACCTCTCCGCGCAGCCCGCGGACAAGTCCCATCCTTTCGGCCACGGCAGGGTGGAGCTGATATCGGCGACGGTGGAAGGCGCAATGATAACGGTCGCCGGCGTGCTGATCATCTTCGAGGCGGTCCAGGACCTGATGGACCCGAAGGAGATATCATCCCTGGACATCGGCCTTCTTTTGATCATATTCGCCGCAGCGGTCAATTTCATTGTAGGGACATTTGCTGTCAGGATAGGAAGGAAGAACCGCTCCATCGCCCTTGAAGCGAGCGGGAGGCATCTGAGGACCGATACTTTGTCATCGGTAGGCATAATCATCGGCCTTTCCATCGTGTTCGCCGGATCCCGTTTGGGTCACGATCTCTACATTCTCGACCCGATCATAGCATTGGCCGTCGGAACGTTCATAATAATAACCGGTGCAAGAGTGGTAAAGAAGGCCATGGACGGGATAATGGACAAGGCGGACATAGAAATATTGGAAAAGACGGTGGCATGCCTGAACGAGCACAGGTCTGAGGCGTGGATAGACATCCATAACCTTAGAGTGATAAAGTATGGGAGCAGGCTCCACATCGAGCTGCATGTAACCCTTCCGTTCGACATGACGGTAACTGAAATGGAGAGCGAGAACCGCCTCCTTCACGAATCGGTCAGATCGATCTTCGGAAACGCGGTGGATCTGATAATGATGCCGGAACCATGCAAGGAATTCTCCTGCGCCCACTGTACCAGAGAGTGCAGCGCAAGGCGTTCTGATTTCACTGAGAAAATGAATTGGAACGTTAACACGCTGTCCCAGGGGCGTCAGCACGCGTACGGGAACCGCGTTGTGATATGGGATTTGAAAGAAAGGTGAGTTTTAACTATGTTCCCGCACATAATCCCTGCATGATCTTCGGCAGAAATAAGGGCGTTCCGGAAGAGATCTCGAAAGTCAAGCTCAATGATTGGTACATAGGATTAAGCGATCAGGACAAGGTCAAGATAGGAAGATACCTTGCCGGCTCCGATACATCATCCCTATTGAATTTCTCTCTTTTTGTAATGAGGAAAGCGAATGAGGAGGAGAACCACTACATCGCTATACTCATGGGGGAGATGATCCTGAAAAAGGATGTAAAGGGCATAGAGAAGTTCGATGTGCTGGAAGAGATGATACCTGCATATTATGAAGCAAAAAGATTCGATGAATGCCTCAAATGCTGCAACGAAGGGATAGAGATGATCCCCGAATTGATCGGGAAGTTAAAAGAAAGGAACGGCGGCAGCCTGCCGGAAAGGATAACATGCCGCAATTATACCGTCAATGTCCTGATCGGGGCTTACGGGGATTATGACGCCGGGGACCTGGCATTAGACAGGTTCTACGAAATGGGGCTGATCACCGAAGAAGACTTACGATTCAGGAAGCAAAGCCACAAGATACACAGGCTCCAAAGGACCTTTGACGGGGTCTTTACGATGCAGCTCAAGGATCAATAAGATCCTTCCACATCATCATCGGAAGGATATCGATCGCCGGCTCTTCGTACGGATGCACGCTTCTGATCGCTCGAACCACGGCTTTCAGGTCTTCCGCCTTTACGGCGAAATCAATGCGGAGCTCTTCTTCGACCGACACCTCTCCGGCCTTGCCGATAAAAGGATCCGAGCCCTCAAGCGACCGCCAGGTCCCTTCCGTCCTGGCTATGGAGAATACCCTGTCGTAGCCGGGATAGATCTGCTGCATTGAACCGTTGACGGCATCCATCAATTCATCCTTGTATTCCGCCGGTATAGCCACAGAGATCTTGTATGCTTTCGGTTCCATGGTATCAGCGGCCGGGGGATGTATACCTGCGGTCGAAATTCGAGATAAGATCGTCTATCTCCTTCAGCCTCTGCTCGATGTCGCAGCGCATCCTCTTCGCACCTCTTCTGAGATAAGTTGTGCTTGCCAGCGTTGCAATGAACGATACCGGAGGGAATAGATATATGAATCCTCCAACTATCCCCGCTATCTTCTTAAGATCGTCCAGGTTGTTGATGGTCCCTATGAGCGAGTGATCTTCTTTGTTCGGGAGTTTTCCTCTCATCGACCGGAACATCAGCTTCTGGCCGCCCATGACCACCTCCATGCTCCACTGGACCTCGCCCAATATCGGGACGGTCCTCCCCTGAGGGACGGTCTTTTTTCGAAGTATGGAAGTTCTGAGGTCTTCCGCCGTGCTCCCTTCGAATTCCGTCCACGTATATCCGAATGTGAATTTCGAATGGGAGTCGCTCGCGCCCAACGGCGCCCATCTCCCCGGATAGCGGTCCATGACCGCCTGAGCAAAAGCGTTGGAATATTTGTCGGGGTGCCCCCCGTTCAGGACCTCGAATCCATCAAGATCTATATCGATGATCTTTTCCTTCAGGCCTGGCACGTGGAAGCTGAAAGGATGAGGGGCGATCGTAAGCCCCCCCTGCTCCCTTATGATATCCACGGTCTCTTCTATCGACTTTTTCGGGCATATCTTCTC
>JAKQBQ010000217.1 GCA_029574055.1 Methanobacteriota archaeon | reverse complement strand
CGGCTGCGTATGCGTTCCAGAGCGGAAGGTCCTTCGTCGTGTAGATCTTGTATCCCGACGGGAGGGTCTCTTTGACGCGTATGACGCCGTCGTCGATGGCCCTTCCTACAAGGGTCTCCACGACGCTGCCTACGGTTCCGGTCTTTCCGTTCTTCTTTACGATTGAATATAACATGTTGTTGGCGTTGAGTCCCTGGTAGGCAAGGTCCAGAAGGTGTCCCCTCTCGAAGTTGCCTATCGCGTCACCCATTTCGTAAGCGCCGCACTGCTCGAATATTGCCGAAAGGGCAACTCCCTGCATTGCGTTCTTGCCGACGAGTGCGACAATGTGGTTCGCCATGATGTTCCTGAGTGCGAATCCCGCTCCCTCGTTGTTCTGGGGGATCTCGAGGATCGACTTCACGTTGGCTCCGTCGAAGCCGACGGTCTGCGGGTATCTTCCCCAAACAGCGGCTTTGACCATGTTGGCTTTGTGCATCGGGACCTTGAACTCATCAATGATGGCTTCCGTGACCGACGCGGCCACAGAGGTGAATCCGGTGGTGTATTCCACGCCGGCATCCATCCTTGCCTGGGGCACTATTACGACCAGGCTCTTCCCGTCTGCTTTGATGGCAACGGATGTTCCGTCGTCGGGCATTACCTGGACCTTCTCCTTCACTGCGGCTGCGATCTTTTTCGCATTCTTGACCAATTCGATGTCGATCTCCTTCCCTTTGATCATCGCGCCAGCCACATTACCGGTTTTCAACGATTTCTCGATACCGGCAAGGCTGACCGCGACGGTTCTCTTGGTCAGAGACGCAATCTTCTTGATCGCGTTGTTGCGCAACGGACTGATGGCTTCCAACGGTACATCTTTTGCGATGCGTTTACCGTTGTCGTCATACAGGTCAATTACGTCCTTGTATTTTGGCATTTTATACCTCCTTGTTCAAATAAATTCACGGAAAAGTGTGATCTTTCCGCTACCCCTTGCAAAGACGGATAACGTGTCCTTTAATTTAAAACCATGTACGGGACGCTCTCCCGAATGCAAAAATCCCATATTTCATGCGGTTTCGGCGGAGGGGGTGTTTTGCCGAAAGGGAGCTCCCGCTCAATATCTTATATTTATAAGTTACTGAGAGTAATATTTTAGCATTAAATAAAGCATATCGAAATAGCAAGAAAATGAAAAAAGATAACACTAATGGGTTTCAGTCCCTTTTCGCCTTCGCCATCGGCCCGTCCTTGTATCTTTCGAGCCTTGCGACGTACTCCGGTATGAGTGAATACGGCACCCCGACCGCGAGCTCGTCGGGCGTCATGTCGGTCTTCTTCCTGCATCCGAAGCACCCGAGGGACACGTTCGGGCGGCCGGTGAGCATAGGGATAACGACCACATCCTCGCAGGCGCACTGGAACGGGGCGGTGCTGAATTCCTCCCTGCCTCCCGATGCCGCGGACATCATCGAGACGATCCAATAGATCCTCTCGGCGATGTCGACAACGACCACAACGTCCGGGACGAAGTCGGCGCTCTTCAGTGGGCATACCGCTTCTCCGACGGTCTTGAAGGGTACTATCAGCCTTTTGTCGATCATCTCCTTGGCGGCGGCCACGTTGTCATGTATGGCGGTGCTCGCGTGGAATTCGCCGTTTGCTATCTTTTCGGGCGTCTGCAGCATGCCGAGCACCGATGCCCCCACGTGGCAGTTGTTCATTTCATAGGGGAGTTTAATGCACTCGCCCTTCCTCGCTCGGAAGACCGCCTGGCAGTGGCTCATCTGAGATGCCTGCGGTGTAGCGTCAGGGAAGTCGCCGCCTTCTTTGATCAGCTTCACAGCGACGGGCTCCGCCCTGAGTTTGAGTATCGTTCTCATCTTCTCCGCGTATTCCGCGTTCTGCTTTAGGATGTCGGCCATAGAGGGGCATCTGTGCGGTAGGAAAAAAACGTTATGGAGTAACAACCGAAAAAAAATGTAGGCGCAGGATCGCGTTCTTCATCAATAAAATTAGGATAAAGGTAAATTGGAAAGGGTTTTGGAAGGTTCTTCAAATCAGCGTTTGAATGCCTTTACCGTGTCCGCGAGGGCTTTCATATTCTCGTCGGTGGTGGCGGTGGCTATGCCGCAGCCTGAGGATATGACGTTGAATCCCGCTTTTGCGCAGTTCGTCGCCGCGACCTTGACCTCTTCCGGTGTTCCCTGGAAGAGCGGCCTGACGGAACCGACGTTCCCTACGAGTACGGCCCTCTTCTTCACTTTCTCTGTGGCTTTGAAGGGGTCCACTTTTTCCTCGATGGAAAGGCCGGTGACGCCGGTGTCGATCATAGCGTCGAGTATAGGGTATGTGTCTCCGCATATGTGCAGGACCGAGAACGCATCCTTTACGCATGCGAGGCAGTCCTTCACGTATTTGCCGGAGGCATCCACGAACATGTCCGGTGCGAGCATGTCGGTGGATCCGGACGGCTCGGACATCTGGATGACGTCTGCGCCTGCGTCAGAAAGGGCTTGTGTGTATGCCCTTACGGTGGGGGTGATCGCCGCTACCCATCTCGCAACCTCTTCGGGAGCCATCATCATTCCGAAGACCATGTTCTCGGTGTTGATCATGTGCCCCGCGAGGGTGAACGGGCCGGTGTTGCCTGCAACGATGGCGTAGTTCGCTCCGTGGGATTTCTTCATGAGCCCCATCGCTTTGATGGCCTCGGCCGGCCTTCCGCCTTTCAGGAACTCCTCGGGAGCCATGAGGGCGGCGGGGTCGTCGTACTCTCCGGACATAGGGTCGAACTTGAAGGGGTGCTCCTTGATCATAGGCGCCGCGTCCTTCTTCTCAACCTGCACTCTGCACCCGAGCCTCTCCGCTTCCGCGGTAAGGCAGAAAGGTGCCCTTACGCACTCGAATCCGAAAATGTCTGCCTGTGCGGTCCCGAGTTTTGCCATTACTTCTGCTTTTTTGTGAGCCTCAGGCCAAGCTGCGCCGACCTTGTCCATCTGTGAGATGGTCGCGGCCTGGGTGAAAATTGCCACCGGCGGCCTGTCGAGCGTTTCCAGCTTCATTGCTGCGAGAACTCTTTCTCTTGGAGTCATTGACATATGAACTTATCTCCTGAAAAGCCTAAACAGAGTACTGTTATTTAATTGGTTAGGATTGCTTCTATATCTATGTGTGCGCGGGGTAATATCAAATGCTCATGTCCGCCACATCCTTCAATTTGCCGAGCCTCATTATCCCCAGCTCCGACACCCCGTATATGTCCGCCTCGGGGTAGTCAGAGTTGCTGAGGGCGGGCGCCATTATGCCCTTTCCGTCTGCAACAAGGTCGTTCCCTGCGGAAAAGGGGCTGAACGGGGGGAGGACTATCACCCCGTCCTCCTTTTGATGGACGAAGCAGTGGATCTTCATGCCCCCGCCCATCTCGCCGGGTATCCTGACCGACGGGTGCTCGTGGCCGATTATCACCGGCCTCACCCCGGAGTCGGCATGCCCGTGCTCCATCCTGAATCCCCCCATATCTATGTGGTCGACGGCCATCAATCCGATATCGGAAAGTATGTTCTGCAGGAAGTTGTCGTGGTTGCCTTTGATCACAATGACGTCGGATGCCTCCATCAGGAGGTCCATTATCCTCATGACCTCCGCCCTCGCCTCGCGTTTGGATCTTTTGAAGTCGTGCTTGATGTCTCCGAGCAGAACGACCCTCTTCGGTTCGTACCTTGAAAGGACCTTGTTCATCGCGTCCCTTATGGACTCGGTGTTCATCCTGGGTATGTACATCCCCTCCTCCTCGAGAGCACTCTCATATCCCAAATGGAGGTCTCCGAGGATGGCGGTCGGCCCGTCGTCCAATATAAGGCACCTGTCGTTGGTCACCCTCACGCCGGGGAGTATCTCGTACGACCGCATGCTCCCGTAATGTCGTTGCTCGTATTAATCCGGTCCCTCGGAGGGTATCCGGGGATGGTCGAACACTGCCGATGCTTTCGGGTGCAGCCGAAACGATCGGCGGGGCCGGCATCTTGCCGCCGCTCCCGCCAAAACAAAGAATGGCGGACAATATCTATTTCTTGTTGTTCGGCAATGCGCATAGGGTCAGAAATTATATGGGAACGGACAGCGTTTTTTGCAGCAGGCTCATCAGGGATCTTGAGAGGGCGGCGGATGCCGTCAGATCCGCGGAGAGCGTCCTGGTCGTCACCCATATAGACGCTGACGGGATCGCTTCGGGAGGGATCGCGGCCGCCACTTTGGATCGGCTCGGAAAAGAATACAGGATCTCTTTCGAGAAGAAGATCACCAATGATGCCGTCGCCACGATCAACGGATCATCCGAGGACCTTGTGTGGATATGCGACCTGGGCAGCGCGTACCTTTCGGAGTTCAAAAGGAGCGGGATCGTTGTGACGGATCATCATATCCCGGACCCGAAATGGCTGAACAGGCAGAGCTCCATCAGCGATTTTGTTCTTTTGCATCATCTGAACCCCCATACTTACGGAGTTTCGGGATCGTACGAGGTCTGCGGGGCGGGGATGATGTATCTCCTCTCCAAGACCATCGACGCAAAGAACGTGGATCTGGCGTACCTTGCGGTGGTGGGGGCGATCGGCGACATCCAGGACGGAAGGGAATCGAAGCTCGTGGGATACAACCGCGCGATCCTGGACGAAGCTGTCGCCGCCGGCGACGTCGCTATCGAGGAAGATATACGATATTTCGGCAGGGACTACAGGCCGCTTGTGCAGTTCCTGCAGTATGGGAACGACCCTCCGATACCGGGAATAAGCGACAACAGCCAGGCGTGCGGCGCGCTGTTCTCCGACCTCGGCATACCCCTGAAGGACAACGGCGATCCCAGAGTATGGAGGGACCTGACCGAAAGCGAGAAGAAGGCCGCCGTAGAAAGGCTGCTGTCCCTTGTCGGGGACGAAGAATCAAAGAAGAGATTGTTCGGGGAGATCTACACCATATCCAAATACAAAACATGCGCGGGGCTGAGAGACGCAAAAGAATTCGCGACCGTCCTGAACTCCTGCGGAAGATACGACGATGCGGCCACCGGCTTAAGGATATGCCTCGGGGACATGACCGCTCTCGAGGATGCGGAAAGGAACCGTCTGGATCATAGGAAGAACATATCCGCCGCTATCAGCTACATAAAGGAGAACCGCCTCCTTAGAGAACGCAGGTTCGTTCAATACTTCGATGCCGGCACTGAGATCAGGGAGACCGTGGTTGGGATAGTCGCGGGGATACTCCTCAACTCAGGCGAGGCAAGAAAAGAGCTTCCTATACTGGCATTCGCGGAGGCGGATGACGGGATAAAGGTGTCCGCAAGGGCGAACCGCGCCCTTACCGACAGAGGATTGGATCTCTCGGCGGTCATGAAGACCGCTTCGGAGATGGTGGGCGGGTACGGCGGAGGCCATAAGGTCGCCGCCGGGGCCACCATCCCCAGCGGAAAGGAGGACGAGTTCCTGAATATCGTTGAGGACCTCGTTTCTTCCCAGATCATTTGAGCAGAGAGTATAGAACAGCTTTTTGGGCATGCAGGCGGTTCTCCGCCTGGTCGAACACCACGCTCTGCGGCCCGTCCATGACCTCTTCCGTTATCTCCTGCCCTCTGTGCGCCGGCAGGCAGTGCATGACGATGCAGTCCTTCTTTGCTAAGGAAAGGAGTTTAGAATTTATCTGGTACATGCTGAATATCTTGATCGCACGTTCCACAGGGGTCTCGTCGCCCATGGACACCCACGTGTCTGTGTAGAGGATGTCTGCGTCCTTGCATGCTTCCATCGGGTCGTGGGATGCCATTATCTTGCTGCCGTTGGCATCGGCTATGCGGGCGGCGCCCAGCATGATCTCCGCGTTCGGCATTCTCGTTGCCGGGCAGCATGCCACCATGTCCAAGCCCACTATTGCGCATGAGTACAGCAGGGAGTTGCATACGTTGTTCCCGTCCCCGAGATAAACGAGCTTCTTCCCATGGAAAGACCCTTTCTTCTCCTTTATCGTCACCATGTCGGCAAGGGCTTGGCAGGGATGTTCCAGATTGTCGAGGCCGCTTATGACCGGTATGGTAGCTATCTCTCCTATCCGATCCATCACCTTGTAGTCGTAGGCGCGGTACATTATGCCGTGCGCCATTCTGCTCATGACCTTGGCCGTGTCCTCGACTGTCTCCCCGTGGCCCATGTGGAGCTTGGATGCATCGATGTACAGCGCATGGCCGCCCAGCTCGGTTATGGCAACGTCGAAGGAGATCCTCGTTCTGGTGCTGGGTTTCTCGAATATCATTATCAGCGTTTTACCTTTGAGCGGAGCGTTGTGGTTGCCGCGTTCCTTTTTGAGCTTGATGGCCAGGTCTATAAGGTCCTGCCACTCATCCTTCATGTCCAATACCGATATCAGATCTCTTTTTGCCATAGGACAGGGATTGGGTCGGATTGTTATTAAAAGTTATGCCTGAAAATCTGCGTTTCAGAGAAGATGTGGGATATTCGTTCAAAATGGATCAGCTGCCGGAGAACATCCTGCGGATGTGCTCCATCTCCTCCCTCGATATGTGGCAGTATCCGCCCGGGTTCTTGTCCAGATAGTCCTGGTGGTATTCCTCGGCGGGGAAGTAGTTCTGCAGGGGGCCGGCCTCGGTATGGAATTCCGGGTGCTTCTTCCTCTCTTCGTTCACGTAAGCTTCTGCGATCTTCCCGGAAAGCTCGTCCGTCCAATATATGCCGGTCCTGTACTGTACCCCCACGTCGTTCCCCTGGCGGTTCAGCAGCGCCGGGTCTATCACCATGAAGAAAGCGTCAAGAAGCCGTTCCAAACTGATGACATCTGGGTCATAGCATACTTTGACGGCTTCGCAGTATCCGAACTTCCCGGAACAGACCGTCATGTAATCCGGAACGATCTTGTCGTACCCATTGGCATAGCCGCATTCGGTGCCGGTCACCCCTTTTATCAGCGAGAAAGCTTTCTCAAGTCCCCAGAAGCATCCTCCCGCAAGATAGATGGCTGCGCTGCGGGGAGCATCGGAATTCTCCATGGCAATGTTACCGGCGTGCAGCTATTTATCGGATGGGTTTGGGCGGATACTTTTCTGCGGAGTCATCATAAACGGCCGTTAACGGCATCTCTCCGATGATGTTTTCTTAGCTTTTTCCGTGGGCGGGTTGTTCCCTGCAGGATATTGAGTTTGCCGGACGGCGCAGACGGTTTAAAGGTAGGCGGCCTCCTCCACACCGGTGGCGGATGCCGCTTCGGCACGGCGCCCCCCGTCCCCGCAAGAATAGAAGCCCGTTCCCGTTTCTTTTGGGGAAATCACCGTTGTCGACCTTTTGCCATATAGAAGGTTTCAACTTTCTTTCCGTCTGTACCGTCTTTGTTGGGGTTTGGTTGCCGCGCCTCTCTTCCGAGAGGCACGGCTGAATGGTTTCTTAACGTGTTTCTATCGTCGTCTTGTCGGTAATCTCTCCCTTCGGTATGACGTATTCGCCGTTCGCGTTCGGGATGATGGGCTTCCATACTCCGTCCTCTCCGACGCGGTAGGATACCGTTCCGGGCGGGACGCCCTTGATGGTGAAGGTGTACTTCGCCTTCCTGCGGACCGTGTCGTCTCCGACGATGGTCGCGGTGGGGATGTCCATCTTCACCACTGCGTAGCTCTTCCTGTAGAAGAAGAGGAACCACAGCAGCAATCCTACCAGTATCAGCAGGATCAGCAGGGCGACCACCCACCAGATCCATCCGTTGTCCCCGGAGCCTGATCCGTCGTCTGTGAAGTACAGCTCTATGTACAGGGATGCCCCGACATCGTCGAACACGATCTGGGACACCGTATACACATCCGAGCCCTCCTCCCACTTCACGAACTCTGAACCGCCGGTTGCAACAGCCCTGACCGTCACATCAGCGAAGTCGGGGATGGGCACAGCCGACGACGGGGCTCTGGTGAAGCCACCGCCGTTGATGCTGTATTCAGCATACCCGCTTCCTT
>JAKQBQ010000146.1 GCA_029574055.1 Methanobacteriota archaeon | reverse complement strand
CCGGATATCGAGGATGAGAAGTTCAATGCCAACCTCTTCATGAACATAGCAGTCAGCCTTTTTTCCCTGGGGATAGTGATATGTTCGTACATTTTCATCAACCCCCTGTTCCTGGAACTGCTTCCCTTCGAGGACATGCTCCTGATCGGGATGCTCCTGTCCATGTTCATTTCCCCGCTGGTCATCCCGTGGAGCATAGTCAAGTCCATCGGCGCGAAGGTGACGTCGGACGCCCCCCGCGATTTCTATCTGTGGAAGGGGATGAGGGGGAGGCTGTATCAGGGGTTCTTCGCGATAACCTTCTTCATGATGCTGCTTACCCTTTCGCTCTACCTCGGAATGGATTTCTCGAGGATCGCCGCGACATACCTGGGTTATGTGGCCTTCATGGGCGTTGCATCCGTAATAACGTCATTCGTCTACGTGAACACCTTTTACAAAGGGTTCAAGAACGGCATCATCAAAAGCTACCTCCTGTCGAAGGAGCAGTGAATTCATAAACATTATTAACGCCGATACGTTCGTCATTCCATGAAGGAGCCGGAGTACGAGGCCGTTTCAAAGGCGAAGAGGCAGGCGGAGAGCGGCAACCCCGAAGGCGCCGTGAAGACCCTGGAATCTTATCTCGAGACCGATCCTCACAACATCAACGCAAGGATGCAGCTTGCCAAGACGCTCGTCTACGACTCCAAGAACGTTGACGCAGGGATATTTCAGATGGATATCGCTCTCGATATAGAGCCCGATAATGTTGAGGTGATGAAGGCTCTGGTGACCGTCCTCGCCAAACACAAGAAGAACAACAAGAGGGCATCCGAGCTCTACGAAAAGCTTGTTCGGATATCCCCGGACGCAGACCTCTACAACGCATACGCCATCTTCCTCAGGATACAGAAGACCGATTTCAAAAGGTCCGGGGAATTCTACGAGAAGGCCATATCCCTGAATCCGAAGAAGCCGGAGTACCACCAGAATTATTCGGTGCTCCTCCTGAACGACCTGAAGGATTACGAAAAGGCCAAAGCTGAGTTGGAGGTGCTGATGAGGCTGGATCCCGGCAACGCATCCGCAAAGAAGAATTACGATCTTCTGATGAAGAAGAAATTCGACTCCAACGGGAACCTGAAGAAAAAGTCCCTGTTCCGAAGATGAGCGCCCGCACCGCTCTGCGTCAACCCGTGATGATTGGTAACAACAAAACACTTTAATGCAAAAAGTGTTGTCTTTCCAAGAGGTGGAAAAATGGAACTGAAAGGATCCAAGACAGAGGCCAATCTCATGACCGCATTCGCGGGAGAAAGCCAGGCTAGAACGAAATATACCTACTACGCATCGCAGGCGAGGAAAGAGGGATACAACCAGATCGCCGACATTTTCATGGAGACTGCCGAGAACGAGAGGGAGCACGCAAAGCTCTGGTTCAAGGCGCTTCACGGCGGATGCATACCCGAGACCCTCGAGAACCTCAAAGACGCGGCCGCCGGAGAGAACTACGAGTTCAACCAGATGTACAAGGATTTCGAGGCGACCGCAAGGGCGGAAGGCTTCAACGAGATAGCCGACCAATTCAAACTCGTGGGCGAAGTAGAGGCTGTGCACGAGAAAAGATACCTCGAGCTCTATGACAACATAAAGAACGGCAAGGTATTCAAGAAGGACCAGGTCGTCGTGTGGAAATGCCAGAACTGCGGATACCTCCACGTAGGAAAAGAGGCTCCGGCGCTCTGCCCCACATGCAAACACGCCCAGTCGTACTTCGAAGTGCAGTCACAGAACTGGTAAACCTATCGGCGGATCCCCGCCGTTCTTAAAACCATTGCCGCGGAAGCGGCATTTTTTACATCTTTATCCCGCTTGGATCGAATTCATCCTTTGCGTGGCGGATCAGGTTCGCCACGAACAGCCCGATGATCCCCAGCAGGATGACCATTCCTAAAATGGAAGAGATAATGCAGGTCACCAGCGCAACGGTGTAGAACTTCTTCATGAAGGCGGTTACCGCCGTGACCGCCGCCAATGCCCCGCTCGCTGTCAGAACAGCTCCCAAAAGAGCAACGAACTGCATGAAGAACTCATACGTGATGCCGTATTCGTCGAAGAATTCCTGGCCGTAACTTTCGAGAGCGAGGTCGGCAATGGCCTCCGCATTGATGACGAGCATCAATCCCAACCCCAATGCGCCCAGCGCCCATATGGCGGAAAGGACTCCGATCACAGGCAGCCCGATGTTATTCTTCTCGACCCCGAAGGTCTTTGGGGCCGGCGGCGGCGCATTCCTGTCTACCATAGCTCCGCATGAAGTACAGAAAGAATCCGAGCCGCCGACCAGTGCTCCGCATTCCGAACAGATATGTGGGGGAGTGCCGTCATCCATCTTATCAGGAAATAACCGTATTGTTCCTATATAGTCCTGATTGGAGAAAACATCACGGATCATGCGTGTTTGTTCAGAGTGATTTCGAAACATCGAACACATCTCAACCCAAATACCCAGCAGACTTATTGTATTAAATATTCACTCAACGATATTGTTCATCATGGCATCATTTTGCTCTAATTGCGGTAAAGAGCTCGCAGGAGGGTCAAGATTCTGTCCTTCATGCGGGTACGACACGATGGCTTATGGAGGCGGGAGCGGGAGCAGCGGAAGCACAAGCGGCCAAAGTTCCGGCTACAGCAGCAGCCAAAACACCGGTGGCGGCGGCACGACAGGAAGAATGGGCGGAACTCTGACGATCATCTTCGTATTGGGAATATTATGGGGAATAGGGGCTCTTGTAGCGGGGATCTATTTTGCAGCAGTAGGGGGAGCTTTCTTCTTCTTTACGGGACCATTGGTGGTCGCTGTTGGCGTGATACTGATACTAAGCGGATTATGCGCCTTCATCACCTGTATGAGGATATACAAGCTTGAAAAGCACAGCGAAGCGTGTACTTTCCTTCTTATCGGTTCCATCCTGGCTCTGATAAGCTCGATCCTCGGAGGGATCGTCGGTATTGTCTTCTACTTCCTGTTGAAGAACGAGAGGGGCCGCTTCAGCTCTTAAACCTTTAAACCGGCCCTCGCGGGCCACGATTTTTTCCATTACGCCAAATATCCGTACCGCGTTTTGCGTCGCGATTGGTTAATATACTTTGAAAAAATACCATTCTTCACGGATGCCATAGGGCGGATCACACTGTCCTATGCCGTGGCGGGAATTTCTCCCGCAGGCCGCACGGGGGCCTGGCCGAACGTGCGGGGTCGGTTTCACATGGTTTTTGTCAGCTATGCTTTTATATAACATCCCTTATACAAGCCTCGTAATTGCCCGGATTCTCTTTCCGGCAAAAAACGAGGAATGAATATGGTGACAGTTTATGATGTTCCTGCCGAAGAACTCATACTCAAGACCGCAGAGAAACTGAAAGGGAACGACAAGATCGTCCCTCCGGCTTGGGCAGAGTTCGCGAAGACAGGCAGGCACACTGAAAGGGCTCCTGTACAGGAGGACTGGTGGTACACAAGGGCCGCCTCCATCCTGAGGAAGCTCTATGTGAAGGGGCCCATGGGATCCTCCAAGCTCGCAGCTGAGTACGGCGGATTCG
>JAKQBQ010000075.1 GCA_029574055.1 Methanobacteriota archaeon | reverse complement strand
CCCTCATCCACACGGTCGCGGGGGTCGCAACCATAAAGGCAGTGTTCACCAACACCACCACCAACTATGGCATCATCATCGACGTTACCGGAACGGGAAGCGTCACGGTGACCGGAGCGGGAGGATACTCTCAAACGGTATCGGTGACCACCACCATCCAGGTACCTGTGACCGCAGGATACAGCCTAACGTTCACGGCCGCCCCCACGGGAACGGACGTGTTCGTGAGCCTCACCCACAACATGGCGCCGGCAGACGTGACGAGCCCGCAGACGTACACCGTGGCTAACGGTGACACGATCTTCGCGGTATTCGAGCCCTTATCGAACAACACCACGTACAACATCACGGTGGACATCACCGGAACCGGAAGCGTGACGGTGGATGACGGAGCCGGATACTCTCAAACGGTATCCAGGTCGTCACTGTTCGCGATCCCTGTGGCATCAGGATACAGCCTGACGTTCACAGCGACCGCAACGGCACCGAACGAGTTCGTGAGCTTCGCCTACAACAACAGCATGCCCGACTCCACCAACCCGCTGACATATGTAGTGTTGAACGGGGACGTGATCTATGCAGTGTTCGCAAAGGCCGCTCAGCCGCAGGCAACCTACTACATCACAGCAACCGCCGACTCGGGATCCAACATATCCCCGAGCGGCACCGTCGCGGTGCAGAAGGGAGCGGATAAGACGTTCTACTTCTCCGCCAAGACCGGATACTACGTATCGGCGGTTACGGTGGACGGAAAGCCCCTATCTCAGGCGCAGATCGACTCCGGCTCCTACACCTTCACTGACGTGAACGTGAATCACACCATCGACGTAGTGAGCATCGTCGGGACGAAGGGAGACCTTACCCTGAGGATCGTGGTCGTCGAAGGAAGCGGGTACGCAGAGTACAGCATCAACGGCGGCGGCTTCACCAGAGCCCCGTCGTCGGCCGTCCCCATCAACGACATGGACGACATAACTGTAAGAGCTGTCGCAACCGGCGGTTCGGAGTTCGTGAAGTGGGAGGAGGGCTCGGATGTGTATACGGTGTCCCAGATCGTGTTCAACGATGTTGGAACCATATTATACATAGAGCTGTACTTCACTGACGACGGTTCCGGAGCATCCGACAACGGATGGATCTGGTGGGTCGTCGCCCTGCTGATCCTGCTGATAATAGTAGGATTGCTGCTGTGGTTCCTCTTCTTCTACAGGAAGAGCTACGCAGTGGTGAAGATGGACATCCCCACTGCGACCATAGTCGGAGACGACACGGTCCGCAGGAAGGCGAAGTACACCTTCACCATCAAGGGCGTTCCGGCGGGAGTAGTATCCTACCGCGTAGGAGAGGATGGGGTATGGAAGCCCATCATCCCGAACGCTGATGGAGAGTACATCATACCGAAGGGAGAGATCACCGACAAGACGACGATAGAAACACGTTAAGAAACCATTCAGCCGCACACCCTATAGGGGAAGGGGGTGTGCGGCAACCAAACCCCAACAAAGATGGAGCAGACGGAAAGAAAGTTGAAACCTTCTGTATAGCAAAAAGGTCCGGTGACCGGGCACCGCAGCGCGGAAAAGAAACGGGCTTCCGATCCAAGCGGCGGAAAACTCCCACTACCGGGCGGCGCGTACGCACTCGTGCGGCGCGGCCGCCAGCCTTTAAACTGTCTGGCCATTCCAAACCATTTATTCTGATATTTATTTCTTCATTACCACATGATGCAAAGGCCTCCGTCACGCTTTCCCCGCGATAATATCCGCTTCTTCCCCGCTGCCTCCCATAACCGTTTAATCCGATGACATCCATCGAACGTCCATGAGATCGGGGATAGTCTTCGTGGGGCTGGGGCTCAGCGGGACGGACGGCATGACCGTCAGAGGGCTGAACGCGCTGAAGGAATGCGACAGGATATACGCAGAGTTCTACACATCCACTTTGATCGGGGCAAGCATAAGCGATATCGAGGCCGCCGTCGGCAAGAAGATCAAGATAGTGCACAGGCCGCAGGTCGAGGAAGAGGACTCCATAATCTCCGACGCTAGGACCATGAGGGTGGGGTTCGTGTCCGCCGGGGACACGATGCTTGCCACCACCCACGTCGATCTGAGGATACAGGCTGAAGAAGAAGGCATCCCCGTCACCGTCATACACGGGGTCTCGATCTTCGGCGCATGCCCGGCATCCCTGGGGCTGCAGCCCTACAAGTTCGGGAAGACGGTCACCCTCCCCTTCCTGGAAGCCGACTATCAACCCAGATCCCCCTACGACAACATCAAGCAGAACAAAGACAGGGGATTGCACACAATGATCCTCCTGGACATAAGGGCGGACGAGCTGAGGTACATGACCGCGCACCAGGCCCTGGAGTGGCTCATAGAAGGAGAGAAGAAATGGGGGGAAGGGCTGATCACCGACAGGACCATCATATGCGTAGCATCCAACGTCGGATCGAAAGACGAGAAATTATCCGCCGGTTATCCTCAGGATCTGATGAAGAAGGACCTCGGCGCTCCCCTCCAGACGCTGGTGGTGCCGGGCAATCTGCATTTCATGGAAGCCTATGCTTTAGTGGATTTCGCCGGCGCCCCTAAAGAAATAATCGAAGAAGAGGACCAATGACCCGCCTGTGCATACGCGTTCCAAAGACGGAAGGGGAGCGCGTCAGGGCTGAACTCCTTTCCAAAGGGATACTTGATACCGGAAGGAGGATCGGTTCAGATAACGGGTTCCTGCTGATACCCATTTTAACCGACGAGTATGACGATCATGAGATCATCGAGGCCGATCTGGAACATCTGGAACATGCGCCGACGGATTACAAAGATGCGTTGGACATCCCGGAAGAGCTGAAGGAGTATCTTCCTACATCCTTCGACATCATCGGGGATGTGGCGGTGATAAAACTGCCGGACATCCTCCTGCCTTACAAGAACAGCATCGGCGATTCTTTGATAAAAGTCAACAGGTCCGTAAGGATAGTGATGATGGACTCCGGGGTCAAAGGGGACCTCAGGATAAGGGAATTGGAGCGGATAGCCGGAGAAGGAGGCTCGGCGACGATCCACAAAGAATTCGGAGTGAGGATGGCCGCCGACCCTTCGAAGGTCTACTTCAACCCGAGGCTCGCTTCCGAACGATACAGGATAGCTTCGTTGGTCAAGGACGGGGAGATAATCATCGACATGTTCGCGGGCGCCGCGCCCTTCGGGCTGGTGATATGCAAAAGAGCCAGGCCGAAGATTATCTATTCGATTGATATCAATCCCGATGCGGAAAGGTTCGCCAGAAAGAGCATGGAGCTCAACCGCATAGAGAACATTGTACCCATCACAGGCGACGCCGCGGAGGCGATAAAGGATCTCCCGGAGGCAGACAGGGTGATCATGAACCTCCCGCAGACGGCGGAGGTATTCCTGGCGGATGCGCTCTCAAAGACAAAGGTCTCCGGAATCGTCCATCTCCACAAAGTGATCGAAAGGTCGGAGCTTGATATCTTCATAGGATCAATGGAAAAAGAGGCAGGCTCGCGCGGGTTCGGGATAATCATCGATACAGTGACCGAACTGAAAACGTATTCGCCCACCATGAGCGTTTACGTATTCGATATCAGAAGGGTGGAATGATCACTTCTTCAGAGGGTCCAGCGTAACTCCGGTCTGCCCTTGGTAATTGCCGCTTCTTTGAGCATAATCCTTATCGGATGCAGTGGTAAGGGTTTCGAATATCATCTGGCAGAACCTTTCTCCGATGGGTATCTCCACAACTTCGTCGGCGGCGTTGTACGCGCCGAGGGTCAGCGTACCCTCGAAACCCGCGTCTATTTTCCCAAACGAACCGATGCACCCTTTCCTTATCCAGGTGGTCCTCATCCACAGCTGGGCGCAGACATCCTTCGGCATGCGCACTCTTTCGATCGTGGAAACATAGAACATGGTCCTGGGCGGGATCCTGACGATGCCTTCCCTCTTCATCTCG
>JAKQBQ010000058.1 GCA_029574055.1 Methanobacteriota archaeon | reverse complement strand
TCGCGCAGCGTGAGGTTCCCGGGAGATTCGCCGTCGCCGCCGGTGGTGACCACCAGCTTATTCCCCTCGGCCGCGTCTGATATCTGAGACGACATATCAAAGACTGCCGCTGATGCCAGCAGCAGCGTTAATGTAAGCAGAACCGCTAAAAATCTATTACTCGTTCTTATTTTCAATCTTTCAGCCCCCCTTTTTATGCCATCAGGGACATTCGCAATCCGCCTGATGTTGTGAGATACTCCGATCTTCGTTATTTGATTTGTGTTTGTGCTATTTATATATTTCTTATATACAAACCAATAGTCCCGCGGCACGCGCTTTTAGACAGAATAAAAAGAAATTGAGTAAGTGGTTTGATGCTGTTCCGTCAGAATCTGGCATTGACCGACCAGTCGAGAAGGAGCGGAAGCTCTTTCTCTTCAGGCTCGGAGGGCGCCGCGATCGGCGTTTCCTCCTCTTTGACGGTGGAGATCATCGGCTTGAATATGCAGTCGTATGCTTCCAGCCCGTCATCCGGGATCTCCCACTCCTGGGCAAGCTCCGAGATGAGCTCATCGCTCATGCACAGGCTGGGAACGGTCAGCTTCATTATGTCGGCGACCTCATCGGACACCTCCAAAGCTATCGGCATATCCGTTACCGTCTCCGATGCCTCTTCCTGTGAGACGTCGCATATCGATACCTCTTCTGCCGGGGAGGGTAGGCAAAGGTAACCTACGTGCGGCGACAGAGGGGTCATTTGCTCCGCGATCGGCTCCGTCTCAGCCGTCACGGCCATTTCGGCCTCCATGGACATCTCTATGAAAGACGAGAAGCTCCCGTCCTCGCTATCTGCCTCAGCTGCATCGATCTGCCTGAAGCCATCGACGTACAGCCCTGCCGGGACCTCCGTCACCGGCACCTTCTCCTCGGATGCCTCTTTGAACCCGTATTCCGGCTCTTCCTCAGACCCGGCCATTGGTTCGATGTCATCCGTTCCCGCTTCCTCGAGTACGATATCCGAGCTCTTGTGATCCGTAATGTCCTCTACCTCGTACTCCGTCTCTGATCCGTATTCGGCTGCCGGTTCCTGGTCGTGTATCACATGTATCTCTACATAGTCAGACGCGGCCCCGGGATCCTTGTGATCGTAGATGTCCTCGACCTCATATTCAGGCTCCGATCTGTATCCGACCATTGGTGTAAGGTCGCCTATCTCCACGCTCTCGGACGCTGTCACCGCCGCCTCCGGTATTGCCATTCCGTTGAATGAATCCTCGATCGCCGTTTCGTACTTCTCCTCGTAGGAGGGTTTGAACAGTTCCGGGGACTCTTCGATCTCCGCTTCGAAGGAGCCGTTCTCTTTGATGATTATCTCGTTGAAATCTATCTCGCCGTACTCCTCTCTCCTGCATGCGTTGCAGAATATGTCGGCCGGCTGGACGTATTCTACGTGCTCCGGCTCGGCTTCGACCCTCATCGGCATGGCCGCCGCAGCAGGCTGCCTGTTCCCGCTTACGAAACTGCCTCCTGCCATCTTCACCATCACCGGCTCTTCGTCGTCGAAGAATGCCGAATCCGGCTGGATCGTGATGTACACATCCTGCTTCTCTGGGGTGTTGTATACTATGTACCCGTCCTTGTTCAGCTGTTTGACTGCGGGAGAGATTATCACTTCCTGCTGTCTGACCTGCCTTCCGGGCATTACCGGGGTCTCGTTGGAAACAACGAATCCGGGGTGTCTCTGCTTGATCTCAGTCTTCTTGGCGTCGCTGCCCTGTTCCTGACCGAGCATGCGCCTGAAAAAGCCTCTTTGGAGGCTACCGCTATTATTGCTTGAGCTGCCACTCACGCTTATCCCATCCGAATATATGATAAGCGTTGATTAATATTAAAAGTTATAGTCGCACCTTAACTCTTTACGAATGTGACGTAGTCAGCTTTCCCGGTGGAGTGTATCTCCATCAGCATCGACGACAATTTCCCGGCCTCGCTGGAGATCACCATGACCTCCAGGCACTTGTGGTCCCTCAAATGAGAGTGGAGTTGGGTCTTTATCTCGTTCTCGTGCTTTGCCTGTATCATGTTCATCCATGGGTCGCTGTGGTCCTTCTTCACTATTATGAGGATGCCTTCCACCTCCCCCTCCATCTCCTCGATCATCTGAGCCTCCGCTTTCGCAGCGTTGATCGCCCTCCTTACCGCCTCGCTCCTCCCTTTGAGGCCGAACTTCTTCTGTATGTCGTCCAAGGCTTCGATGCTCTCATCGTTCAAAGATATGCTTACGATCCCCATTTCATGCACCTTATTAACAAAGTGATGATAAAGCGGACAAAGTTAATAACTTTACCATAATCATTTAATAATCTCTCATCGTCTTTGCATCATGGACGATACGGTCTTCTTCCTGATCTGCACCGCCATCATATTGGTGGTGTCTTTTGTCGGAGCATTCCTTCCGATGACATTCAAGACAACGGACAGGCAGAAGCACCTGATGATCGCTTTCAGCGCCGGGGTGTTCCTCGGCATATTGTTCCTCATCCTGATGCCTGAGGCGGTGGAGGAGAGCGAGGCGAACGGGTTCGATGTCATGTACGTGATGTATCTGGCGTTCGCCGGTTTCATGATAATGTTCATTGTGGATTTCGTTCTGAAGCATTTCAGAAAGTCGGAGTGCGGCTGCGAAGAGTGCATGGACCACCATTCCCATGAGGTAACATCCGTCTCGGCATTCGTCGGACTGTCCATACACGCATGCTTCGACGGTCTGGCGCTGGCAACGGCCTTTATAGTAGGGGAAGAGGTCGGATTCATGATGCTGGCCGCTTTATGCCTCCACAAGGCCGCGGAGGTATTCTCGCTTTCCTCCACCTTCCTGCTTGCAGGCAGGAGGAAGAGATCGATCGCGTATCTTACGACATTCTGCCTCATCACTCCCGTAGCGGCCTTGGCATCGTACTTCCTATTGGGGGGAATAGAAAGCAGCATTGCCGGTCTGGCCTTCGCGTTCTCCGCCGGAGTGTTCATGTTCGTTACGATGCTGCATATGATACCCGAGGCGTTCCACAGGAAGAGCATGGAGGTCAGATCCCTGGCGTTCATGATCCTCGGATTGCTGGTCATCGTGTGCGTCGTTCTGCTCATGGGTCCCCACTCCCATGTGTGATGATTTGGCATACGTTATTCATTCGACATTTGACGTAGTCGATAACGTACAGCTTTAAATACATCAAGCAGATTGAACACCCATGGCTGATAACGAATCACCATATATCGAGAAGATAGCCAATCCCGCAGGGCTTGGACTATTAGCATTCGGAATGACGACGGTCCTGTTGTCGATACACAACCTGGGGTTGTTCGCCTTAGATTCAACCATCCTTTCGATGGGGATATTCTACGGTGGTATAGCACAAGTGATCGCCGGAATTTTCGAATTCAAGAAGGGCAACACGTTCGGAGCCACAGCATTCACCTCATACGGTCTGTTCTGGCTCACGTTCGTGCTGATACACGCCGGCAATTTCAACGGTTCTCTCGGAGTACCATCAGAGGCTTTCTCACTAGGCGCGTACTTCGCGATCTGGGGAGTCCTGACGCTGTTCCTGTTCATAGGGACGCTCAAGTCCTCACCGCGCGCGTTGCAAATGGTCTTCCTTACACTGACGATCCTGTTCTTTGTCGTTGCGATAAGACAGGCTAGCGGAATAGCGGAGATCGCGTACGTTGCAGGCGTCGTAGGGGTGCTATGTGGTGGAACCGCAATGTATACTGCTTTCGGAGAAGTTCTGAACGAACAATACGGAAGGAAGATATTGCCCTTAGGTTGAAAAACCCTCTAAACCTCTTTCGGTTTTTTATTATCTCTTCCTTTTCTGTATTATTCATATCTGTCCTATACGATCGCTTGTTCAAACTCCTTGAAGCGCATGTGAAGTATTAAGTAGCACGATTTTCAATATGGTGTTACCTTAGTAATACTTGGAGTTGAAAAGTAAAATGAACAATAACAAGATAATCGCCGTCGTTGCAGTGGTGATCATTGTTCTGGCCGGCATTGGGATCGCGTATGTTGCGACGCGCGGCAACAGTGTCGACGGAGACACCATCACCGATGCGAGAGGGAGAGAAGTGGTCATTCCGGATGAGATCGACTCGATACTTTGCATAAAATCATGCTCATTACAGCTGGTATCGTTCTTCGAAGCTGTCAACAAGGTTCAGTACATTGACATCAACGAGAGCTTCACCGACAAGAACAGGACGCATACCTTCGTGTTAAGCGGCCTTCTGCAGGGCCTGCCTGTTGTAGACCCTAACGATGCCGAGCAGGTCATTGCCGCAGAGCCGGATATAATAATATCGTCCACTGTCAGCATCTCAGATCTTAACAACGAGCAGCGGAAGTACGGTGTACCTGTGTTTGCAATAAACGCGGATGTCGAGTTTGATTCTGATATCATGTTCAATCAGATCATACAGCTCGGAAAGCTGTTAGGGGAAGAGGAAAGGGCGCAGAAGATAGTCGATGGGATAAAGTCGATGATAGGCGACATAACAGACAACGTCGAACCCGTAGAGGGGCTCACCGCGTATTCCTGCGGAATGATGTTCTTCGGACCCGGCACATTCCTGAAGACCTCCGGCGACTACCTTCCGTTCATATATTCGAAGGTAGAGAATGTGTACCCATCCGTCAGCGGCAAGCAGCCTTACTTAACGGACATTGAGACGCTCGTCAGCAAGAACCCGCAGATGATCTTCATCGACGGAACGTCTTTGACCTCGTGTTTGAAATACATTAATGACAACATGGGGATCCTTTCCGCCGTTGATGCCATTGCCGACTGGAATGTGCATAAGACAATGGTCTACAAAGACTGGGGAACCAACTGGCTCAACCAGCTCATCAACGTCTACTACGTTGCAAGCGTCGTGCATTCCGGCGAGCTCGACTGGGAATTCAAGGACAAGGCCGACGATATAATACAGCTGTTCTATCCCGGAACAGACGTTACGTACTCGGATCTTGCGAACGCGCAGACGGGCGGAGGATGCGGACCGGTTCCTCTTTAAACCGCTTCTACTCAAACTTTTTTAATTTCATTTCATAAAAGGTGATACAAGCGCACGACAGGACGATAGTTGACCCGGATACGGACGAGATGTACGATCTTCATCCGGAGGATAGCGAAGGCGCCTCTTCGACGTTCAAGGAGTACCGGTCTTACGTAAAGAAAAAATCCTGGTTCCTTCTGCTCTGCGTTGCCGTTCTGGTGACCGTCGTCATCATAGCGGCGAACCTCGGTTCCATCGACATACCGTTCTTAGACGTCATCAGATACATTTTCACACTGGACACGGACGGGCAGGGGGGTGTCGTCTGGGATGCGAGGATGGTCCGGATCATCGCATGCTTGCTTGTGGGTGCGGGACTCGCTGTTGCGGGAGTGGTCATGCAGTGCATCCTGCGCAACCCTCTTGCCTCGCCGTACACCCTCGGCCTGTCCAGCGCCGCGGCGTTCGGCGCATCCTTTGCGATAGTGATCCTGCAGGCGGGATCCATGGTCACATCGGAGATATCTGTAGAGAACCCGTATATTGTGACCATCTGCGCATTCCTGTTCAGCCTTTTGGCGACCGCCATCATATTATTGCTCACCAAGATCACGAGGATAAGCGCGGAGACGATGATACTGGCAGGGATCGCGATCAGCGCTATCTTCACCGCCGGCCTGTCGCTGATGCAGTATTTGGCATCCCAGATGCAGCTTGCGAACATCATATCGTGGACGTTCGGGGATATGGGGAGGGCTACTTGGGAGTGGAATCTCATCGTGTTCGCTGTCCTGCTGCCCATCGCCCTCTACTTCATTTACCGCCGCTGGGACTACAATGCCATGGACTCCGGGGAAGAGACCGCGAAAGGATTAGGAATAAACACCGAAAGAGAAAGGACCATAGGGATGGTGCTTTCCGTGGTCATATCCTCGGTCATAGTCTCGTTCTTCGGGATAATAGCGTTCATCGGTCTGCTGGGTCCGCACATAGCCCGCATGATCATAGGCGGCGACCATCGATATTTGATACCGGCGGCGATAATCATCGGCGCTCTGATAATGCTTGTGTCTGATATTGTCGGCATGAACATAATTCACCCGATGGTCCTCCCGGTTGGAATAGTGACATCCATGCTCGGCGGCCCGCTGTTCATTTACCTGTTGATAAGGAGGTACAGGTGATGCTGCTGGAAGTGAACGGGATAGAATTCTCTTACAACAGCGATCCTACGCTTGATGATGTTTCCTTCAGCGTCGAACGGGGCGAGGTCCTGACGCTTCTGGGGCCGAACGGGGTGGGGAAGACCACTCTCCTGAAGTGCCTGAACAAAGTGCTTGAACCTAAAGGCGGAAGCGTGATGGTGGAAGGCGTGGATATCCACAAGATCAACAGAAGGGAGGCGGCCAAACAGATGGGGTACGTCCCTCAAAGGGGGGAGGTGTCCAGAATGACCGTGTTCGATGCCGTCCTTTTGGGAAGGAGGCCGTACATAGAATGGGATGCCTCCGAGAAGGATCTGAAGCTTGTCAGCCGCCTTATAGATCTGATGGGGTTGAACAGCCTGTCCCTCAGATACGTGGATGAGATCAGCGGCGGAGAGTACCAGCTTGTCCAAATAGCCAGAGCCCTGGCGCAGCAGCCGGAGGTCATCCTGATGGACGAGCCTACCAGCAGCCTCGACATATCGAATCAGCACATGATAATGAAAACGGTCGGGAAAATAGTCCGGAGGAACCGCATGGCTGCGGTGATGACCATCCATGATCTGAACCTCGCCGTACGTTATTCGGATAAGTTCGTTATGATGCACGGGGGAAAAGTGTTCGCTGCAGGAGGCC
>JAKQBQ010000048.1 GCA_029574055.1 Methanobacteriota archaeon | reverse complement strand
AGCCTCGATAAGGTCGCCCAGGTCTTTCCCGTCATCCGACCACATCGTGGGTTCTCCGCCCTCGAAGTAGGCTATTTTTGCTCCGTTTTTGAATTGGAACTTCAGATCGTTCACGATCTCGTCGTAAGACAGCTTGTTGTTTCCCAGCGTTGCGACGTCGCTGCTGAAGATGCTGCAGTGCCTGCACCTGAGGTTGCAATCGTAATGTATCATTATCGTGTTCACCAGCGGTGCTTTGCTTCCGAACAATGATCCCACCCACCATTTCGCATAACCGAGCATCTCGAGCGCTGCCATGCGAATCGTATCTTACACGCCGTATAAATGGGATTCGCATTTCGGTACCCTTATGACAGATGGAAACACACAGACGATTCAGCAACATAGGATTGTGTGAGTTGGCGGTACTTTCATTGTGTGAGTTGGCGGAAATATTAGAGAAAAAAAAATCGTTTTGAAGAACAGACGGGGACTTTGCCCCAATCTCACTTCTTCTCGAGTTTGCTGTTGTAGAATGCGGATATCGCTTTGTAAAGCAGATACACATCGGTCTTTGAGGTTATCTCGAAGGGCGAGTGCATGGACAGGACAGGAACTCCGATATCCACGGTATCCAGATTGTGGAGTGATATCTCCGATGCGATGGTTCCTCCTCCGCCGATGTCCACCTTCCCAAGCTCTCCGACCTGCCAGGGTATCTCCGCATCATCCAGTATCTTTCTGAGGAAGATCATCGTCTCCGCCGATGCGTCGTTGGTGGAGTACTTCCCTCTGCTTCCCGTATACTTCGAGACCACCGGCCCGCGGTTGAGGAACGAGCAGTTGTTCCTTTCGAACACTTCCCCGAAAGCGGGGTCGATGGCGGCGTTGACGTCGCACGACAGACATACTGATTTCTTTAGCACATGCCGTACCTGAAGCCCGTATGCGGATACGAAATCCTCCAGGAAATCCCTGAAGAAGAACGACCTCATGCCTGTGTTCCCGTCGGAGCCCGTTTCTTCCTTATCAGCAAATACTGTCACCGTAGTGAATTCCGGGTCTTTGCACTCGATCTCCGCCATGAAGTTGGCGAACGCGCATGCGCTGTCATCCTGCCCGTAAGCTCCGACCATGGATCTGTCGAGGCCAACATCAATGGGCTTGAACGCAGGTACGGCGCTTAGTTCCGCAGATAGGAAATCCTTCTCCGCGATGCCGTATTTCTCATGGAGTATGTTCATGATGTTCAGCTTCACTTTGCCGGAGACCTTCTCGTCTTTGAACGGCCAGCAACCCACCAGGATGTTCAGCTGTTCCCCTTCGATCACCTCCGATGCGGGCTTTTTCATCTGATTCATGGCAAGGTGGGGAAGCAGGTCGGTAACGCAGAACACAGGATCCTTCTCGTCCTCTCCTATCTTCACTTTTATCGTTTTTCCGTTGGTGAGCATGACCACGCCGTGAAGCGACAAGGGGATGGCAGCCCACTGGTACTTCTTTATCCCGCCGTAGTAGTGGGTCTTGAAGTACGCCATGTCCGTATCCTCGAAGAGGGGGTTCGGCTTGAAGTCGAGCCTTGGGCTGTCTGTGTGGCTCACTCCGATCCGGAGGCCGTCTGCCACCGGCCTTTTTCCGACGGTGACCATGATGAGGGCCTTATCGCGGTTGTTCATGTAGAATTTGCTTCCGGGGGCGTATTTCTTTCCAAGCTGGAACTCTTTGTAGCCCTTTTTCTTTAGGATGGGGATTGCGTAATCCACCACTTCTCTTTCCGTTTTGTTGCACAGGAATCCTTTGTATTCTTCGGAGAATCCCATTGTTTTGTCAAGAAGCGATCCGTCCGATTCGCCGAGGTTCTTGGACTTCATCAGAAGCTTTTCTTCCAGTTTCTGTCCTTCGCTCTTTTTTTCTGCCATGACACCTAATCTATGGATTATTACTTGACTTTTGTGTAGTTACGTTACTCTTTCCCCAAAGAGCTCAATTGGGCTGCATATCTTGATGTCCTTAGAGTTCGTACGGAATTCAGTATCGCTATTATTGCAACGCCCACATCGGCGAAGACGGCCTCCACAAGTGTGATGTAGCCAAATGCACCCAATACAAGGAACAGCGCTTTGACGCCCAGCGCGAATATTATGTTCTGGATGGAGATGGATCTCGTTTTCTTTGCTATCCTTATCGCTATGGGGACCTTGGACGGCATGTCGTCCATTATCACTATGTCCGCAGCCTCGATGGCGGCATCGGAGCCCATTGCCCCCATTGCGATGCCGACATCCGAACGAGCAAGGGCGGGAGCGTCGTTGATCCCATCTCCGATGAAGGCGACCTTCCTTCCCTCGGACAACAGCTGCTCGACGATCCCGATCTTATCGGACGGAAGGAGATCCGTGTACACCGTATCAATACCCAGCGATCCTGCGACGTGCTCCCCGACCGCCCGCACATCGCCGGTGAGCATCGCCACTTTCTTTATCCCAGCATCCTTCAGCATTGATACCGCCGGACCGGAATCGCGCCTTACACGGTCGGATATCACGAGGCATCCTTTGTATTCGTTGTCGATGCTGACGTAAATCGATGTTCCGAATTCGTCGGGTTTTTCATATTCTACGCCGGCGGCGATCATGAATGATTCGTTCCCCACCATGACCTTGCGGTCCTCTATCTCGGCAGCCACTCCTCTGCCGGCTATCTCTTCGGCATATCCGATCAATGAAGCATCGATATCTTTGCCGTAAGCCTTCTTAATGCTGACAGCCGCCGGATGATTGGAATGGAATTCCGCATAAGCGGCGATCCTCAGAAGTTCTTCTTCAGCAATGCCGTGCGGGATGATCCGTTCGACATCGAACGTCCCTTCGGTGAGTGTCCCCGTCTTATCGAACACGACGGTATCCACACCGGCAAGCGCTTCCAGATAGTTCCCTCCTTTGACGAGGATCCCCATGCGGGATGCGCCGCCGATGCCTCCGAAGAAGGCCAGGGGAATGGAGATGACCAATGCGCAGGGGCAGGATATGACCAGGAAGGTCAGGGCCCTGTATATCCAAGTTTCAAAGGACTCGCCCAATATCAGCGGCGGGATGAGTGCCAGCACAAGGGCGGAGACCACAACTGCGGGGGTATAATATCTGGCGAATTTGGTGACGAAATTCTCCGATTTGGATTTCGCTTCGTACGCATCCTCTATCATGTTGATTATGCGCGAGGCGGTGGAGTCGGCGTAGAGGGAAGTGACGCTCACGGTCAGCACGCCGTTCGTCGAGATGCAGCCGCTCAGGACAGCATCGC
>JAKQBQ010000035.1 GCA_029574055.1 Methanobacteriota archaeon | reverse complement strand
CGAGCGCCTTGACGTTCTTCGAGCTGGTCTTGATAGTGAAGCCGCGGATTATCCCCTCCTCGGTCATCCTATGCACCCTGCTCCTTACGGTCCCCTCGGACACGCCGAGCTGATTGGCCACTTCTACGAACGGGCGGCGGGAATCCTTCTTCATGATCTCCAATATTCGCTTGTCAAGGTTGTCTATCATCAAAGCCACCATTTTTGCTTGATTTCGTAAAGCATCTGCGCATAGGCCCAACTATAATATAAAAATTGTTATGAACGCGTTCGCGTTTCAACGAAAAACATTGTTGAAAGGCGGGCGCTCAATCGTCGTTTTCCTCTTGCGGGCCGCCGCTAACTATGTGTACGTCCCTCTGAGGATAGGGAACATTGATGCCGTTCTCCTTGAAAGCCTTGAATATCGATTCCCTCAGCTCCCCGCCGATCTTCCCGTTGTCGTTGAAATCGTAAACGTAGCAGGTCAGCCTGACCTCTATGCTGGAGTCCAGGAATGCCGTCACCCTCGTCGACGGAGGGTCGACGGCTCCGTTGGTCATCACGCTCGGATGGTCGTTCGCGATCTTCTCCATGATGTTCTTCGCCAGGTCGATGTTGTCATCGTATCCGATGTTCATGAACACCTTGATCTTGTACAGCAGGCCGTCCCCGGTAAGGTTCGTTATCGCCGACGACGATACCATATTGTTGGGCATGATCACCGTCTCCTCATTGTCCCAGTTGTCAAAAACCGTGTTCATGATGTTGACGCTTGACACTTTGTAGATGGTGGATCCCGCGCCTATTTTCACGAGATCCCCGGACTTGAACGGGCGGGTGATCAGCAGCACCATCCCGCTGAAGAATTGGTTCAGGACGTTCTGCGCGCCCAAGGTGATCCCTAAGCTGACTATCCCTGCGCTTGTTATTATGGCCGTGAGGTTGAACCCAAGGGCGGACATGATCATCGCGACCGCGGCAACGGCGATCACCAGCTGCCCCAGCAGGCGGAGCAGCGGCTCCACATCTATGTCGGACTGGTCCACGCGCCTGTTCCTTGCCAGCCTGGATATGAGGTACTGCACCAATATGATGTAGATCTTCCAGGCGATCAGGGCGCCGAGGGCTATGTAGAACACATTGAACCACACCTCCACCGGGCCGATCAGATGCTTGTCGGCGCCGAACACGCGCAGAGCGCTGTCGAACGCGAATAGCAATATCACAGGAGGCAGAAGGGTCCTGAGCCCTTTTTTCAGCTTATCGCCCTCCTCCTTGTGGTTGCGGGCAACCAGGCGCAGCAGGATAGGCAGAAGCGTCAGCACTGCCAAGATGCCTATGATGAGCCAGAGCAGGAAGGTTATGACGGCGGTGGCGAGAGGGGTGTTGAACGGGTCCGGGAACGGGTTGCTGAAAAGCCCCAGTATCTTGTTGTATGCGTCCCCTGAAGAAAGAGGCGACAGGACGGTCAGGCCCACATTCACCGGGGCGGCCGTTACCGTGCCGCCGCCTTCGACAAGGGTGGTAGCTGTCAGGACGATCCCTATCTCGTATTCGTCTGCCGAGGCGTATTTATCCACGTCCACATGGACGGTCACCGAGCGGAACTCCTGCCCCATAAGGACGAAGGAACCTTCCTCGTTCTCGACATATGCGTAAATGTCGGGGTCGGTGATGAAGGAGACGGTGACCATCCTGTAATCGCTTATGTCGTTCTCGGCAAAGCTGAGGTAGTTCACCACCTCTATCCTGAAGCTGTCCGAGGAGCCGGCGTTGATCTCCAGATGGCCGAAGTACGGCACGAGGCCCACATCCCCCGCGGCGACGTCCGAGCCTTCGGCGGACGCCGGCATCACGAGGATCACTGATATTGCCAGTATGACCAATGATAGGGCTGGGACTTTCGCCGACCTCATGATAACCCCCACCCTATGGGAGAATAAAATAATATCTGTTATTCGACAGACGTCCGTACGGATCGTATGCGGCAGGCGCTGTTTATTATGGGGTCTTCTACTTCACATACCGCCGATCGCGTTTGACGCAGAGTTATACTACAGTCAGTAGAAGGTGTTTCAAATCATCTCAGAATTGAAAGGGGTTGCCGGAAGCGGTGAGTTCGGGACGCCGAACTAACCCTTCGGCGATCCGGAACCGTTTCCGGCGGAGGTGAGTAATATATGAAAACCAAACGCCGGCACGTCCGGATATGGGTCTTCTTGGGCCCTCTGCTGATCGTTATCGATTGGCAGTAAATCCACGACGCTTGGTTCACGTTACGAACCCGGCCCGCGAGGGCCGTCACGCTCCTTGTTAATGTGAACACTTATGTTGATAAAAAGCTTGCCCTGCATATTCTGCGGCCTCCGCGAATGATCATATCGGCGGCTGTTCACGTTCATTTTGTCAGCGGCCTGCACAAGCCGGCCCTGTAATCGTTAATATAGGCCGATGCATTGGAGGGGGCGTGGAGTCGGGGGAGATCATCGGGCTCGCAGCGTTCGCCGCCGCTATGGCGGTGTTGGTATCAGCGAGCATAAGCGACTGGAAGAAAAGAGAGGTTTCGGATATCCATTGGGCGGTCCTCGGGATATTCGGGCTGGCGCTTTTCATCATCTATTCGATGAACATAACGGGGTTCAGGTGGGAATACATCTGCTTGGCGGCGGGCACCATCCTCATCTTGATCGATATGCTTTGGGAGAAGGAGATCAATCCCTTCCTGCTTTATTTCCTTACGGCGCTGCTTTTCATCGTCCCCATCTACCCCAACCTGTCTGAGGATATTTTCATCGCGTGGGCATCGATCCCCCTATGCTATATCGTATATCTGGGTATGTATCTTTCAGGGATACTGAGAGGAGGGGCGGACGTGAAATGCCTGATGGCCGTTACCATCGCTTTCCCTGTTTATCCCGAGTTCTTCGGGCTGCCGCTGATAGATATCCCGGAGGGCGTGATAAGCAGGATATTCGTCTGCTCCGTATCGATCCTTTTCGTTGCGGCGATATTCTCGCTGTCGACGGCCGCCTATTCGGCGGCCAGGAACGCGAAGGACGGGAAGATATCAAGAAAGATGTTCTCAAGCTACGAGATGGGGATATCCGAGGCGGAGGGCGCCCATGTGTGGCCGGTCGAGGATATTGTTGATGGCAAGAAGGAAAAGATAAAAGTGCCGGAAGAGGAGGAGATGAAGGGGATATACACAAGGCTCAGGGAGGCGGGATGCGAAAAGGTGCGCGTCACGCCCATGATCCCATTCATCGTCCCCATTACCGCCGCCGCCGCGGCAGTGATCCTCATCGGAAATCCGCTGTTCCTCATCTTTTGATGTGCAGCCTGTTCCTGCATTGGGCGCACCGGTCCCCGTTCAGGGCTACGAGCTCGACAAGATACCCCGTGCGGCGGATCACAAGCGCGCCGCAGTCCGGGCAGTAGGTGTTTGAAGCTTCGCCGTCGAGGATATTCCCCACGTAGACGTACTCCAAGCCCTCCTCCATCGCGGTATCTCTGCACATGAAAAGCGTCTCCAGGGGAGTGATGGGGACGTCCATCATCTCATAGTCGGGATGGAACCTCGAGAAGTGGATCGGGGTCTCCGGAGAAAGCTCGTCCCGGACCCATGCAGAGAACTTCTCTATCTCTTGTTCAGTGTCGTTGTATCCCGGTATCACCAGGTAAGTAAGCTCGAGGTGGATGCCCTCTTCGCTTACTATTTCTGAAGTTCTCATCACGTCCGACAGATGCGCCCCGCATACTTTCATGTAGAACTCGTCGGTGAATCCTTTTATGTCGATGTTCATGGCATCGGTGACCTTGCAGAGGTCTTTCAGGGGTTCTTCGCAGACCTGCCCGTTGGTCACCAGCACGCATCTGAGGTCCGGCGCTTCTTTCATGATGTCCATGATGTACTCGAACCAGATCATCGGCTCGTTGTAAGTGAAGGCGATGGCGTCGAACCTCTCCTTCCTGCAGAAGGAGACGATTTCCTCGGGGGATTCGTAGGTGGTGCGTTTCCTTCCCGAGGGAGACATGGATATGGCATAATTCTGGCAATGCCGGCAGGACATGTTGCACCCGATCCCCCCAACGGAAAAGATCTTGCTTTTGGGATGGTAGTGGTAGAAGGGCTTCTTCTCAATGGGGTCGACGCTGAAGGATGAAAGCTTGCCGTAGTTGTTGGCGATCAGTTTGTCATCCTCGCCTTTCCTCGCCATG
>JAKQBQ010000028.1 GCA_029574055.1 Methanobacteriota archaeon | reverse complement strand
TAGTCGAACTCTATCCCCTGCCCTATCCTGATGGGCCCGCCGCCAATGATGAGGACCTTCCTGCTGTGCTCGTCCCTTTCGATCTCAGTCGATTGTCCGTATGTTGAATAGAAGTACGGCGTGCCGGCGGCAAATTCCGCTGCGCAGGTATCCACCATCTTATAGACCGGGACTATGCCTGCGGATATTCTCTCTTTTCTTATCTCGGATTCTTGTCTTTTGGTCAATTCCGCTATCTTCTCGTCGGAGAATCCCATATATTTCGCTTCTTTCAGGAGTTCTTTTGTCAGGGGGCCGGTTCTGATCCGGTTCTCCATATCGACAATGTTCTTGATCTTCTTGACAAAGAACACATCCCACTTCGTGGCATCGGCGATCTTGTCCGGTTTCCAGCCCCTCCTGAGGGCTTCTCCTATGGCGAATATGCGTTTATCCGTGGCATGGATGAACTCATCCATGATCTCCTCGTCGGTCATCTCGATGCTGTCGAGGCCGGTGACCCCTATCTCCAGGGATCTCAGGCCTTTCAGGATGGCTTCCTCGAAGGTGCGTCCGATGGACATTATCTCCCCTGTGCTCTTCATCTGCGTCCCGAGGTGTCTGTCGACCGTACGGAACTTGTCGAAGGGCCAGCGGGGTATCTTCACCACCACATAATCGATCGCTGGCTCGAATGCCGCGCATGTGGTGCCGGTGATCTTGTTCGGTATCTCATCCAGAGTATATCCGACGGCGATCTTCGTCGCCACCCTTGCAATGGGGTATCCTGTGGCCTTCGATGCCAGGGCGGAAGACCTTGATACTCTGGGATTCACCTCGATCAGCCTGTAATCCCCGTTCTCCGGATTGAAGGCGAACTGCACGTTGCACCCGCCCTCTATGTTCAGGGCTTTGATGACCTTCAGGGAAGCTGTCTTAAGCCTCCGGTGGTCTTTATCCGATAATGTCAGACACGGGGCGCAGACGATGCTCTCCCCGGTGTGTATCCCCATCGCATCCAGGTTCTCGATGTTGCAGATTATTATGCAGTTGTCGTTGGAATCCCTCATTACTTCGTATTCGTATTCCTTCCATCCGAGCACGCTCTCCTCTATCAGAACCTGATGTATACGTGAGTACGCCAATCCTCTTGCGCAGATATCCACCAGCTCCTGCTCGTTGTACGCTATCCCGCCGCCGGTCCCTCCGAGGGTGTATGCCGGCCTTACCAGCACAGGATACTTTCCGATGACCATGACCGCTTCGAGGGCCTCCTGTATCGATTCGACGCTTCTGCTTAGGGGCACCGGCTCCCCTATCCTCTCCATCGTCTCCTTGAAGAGCTCGCGGTCCTCGGACATGGCGATGGCATCCGGCTGGGTCCCGAGAAGGGATACTCCCATTCTTGCAAGCTCCCCGCTCTCCGCAAGCTCCGAACAGATGTTCAGGGCGGTCTGCCCTCCCATTCCCGAGAGAACGCCGTCCACCCCTTCCTTCTCTATGATCCTTGCGACCACCTGGGCCTGGAGAGGCTCTAT
>JAKQBQ010000026.1 GCA_029574055.1 Methanobacteriota archaeon | reverse complement strand
TCCGATAGAGATAAGCATAGCGCTCAAGAACACCCCCGCCCGCATATCCAGAGAGGCGGTGGGAGGAGAGCATGTGTTCTCCATCATCATCTCAGAGGATTACCCCTATGAAAGGCCGAGGGCGAAGTGGATGACGCCTATATTCCACCCGAACATAATGATGCCCGGGGACGGAGGCTTCGTCTGCGTGAAGACCCTCGACAACTGGTCCTTCGGCTCATCTCTCCTATCTTTCGTGAAAGGCGTTGAGCAGCTCATCTCCGACCCCAATCCAATGAACCCTTACGGAACGGATTCATGCATGGAGGCCGCGAGATGGTATATGGACAACAAGCCGAGGTTCGAGGCCAAAGTAAGGTACGGTGGCCGCGATGCCTAAGATACTGTCCTCCGATACGCCGGAGGTCGAGTTCAGCCCGAGGCCGGTGAAAGGCGTTTCCTTCTATGTGGCCGAGAACGTCGTAGCGGCAATGGCCGACCATGCCGACAGAGGATACGAAGAGAACAAAGAGGTCATGGGCCTGCTTATAGGATACATCCTGAAGGATAACGACGGGATATACGTGAAAGTGGCGGACGCCGTCACTTCGGACCTTGACGCGGATGAAGCGAGCGTCAGGTTCACGCAGGAAGGGCTGGAAGGCCTTTTCGATTCCATCGACAAATGCGAGGGGGATGCGGTCGTCGGATGGTACCATTCGCATTTGGGAATAGGATGCTACCTTTCGGACGTCGATATAAGGACGCACGTAGGGATATTCGGCGACGAGACCGGGTTCGCGATAGTCATAGACCCTTCGGATTCGACAATAGCAACATTCTCATGCGGCAGGGAAGGGCCCCAAAAGGTCAAGATGATCGTGATGTCCTGATCAGACCCAGATGGCGTGCCTGTTCCGCATGTCCTCTTCGGAGACATTCAATCTTCTCATAAGATCCGGGACAACGCAGTCGAAGAAGAACAGAACGGTATCCTCGAATATCGTCCCCAGCGGCGCAAGCTTCGAATCCATCTTGTCCTCCTTGATATTGAGGATGATGGCGGTGTCCGATTCCTTGGCAAGCTTGCAGGAGGCGGATGAAGTAAGGGAGACCACATGCGACCCGACGCGCCTGGCTATAACGGCGGTCTGGACCACGGATGCGGTATTGCCCGTGTTTGATATCAGTATCGTGAGGTCGTCCTTCCCGATTATGGGCGTGGTCATATCTCCCACAAAATAGACGCTGAGCCCCATCTGGACAAGCCTCACCGAGAAAAACTGCCCGACGAGGCCGGACCTCCCGACGCCGTAGACGAAGATCTTCTTTTTTGAGATTATAAGTTCGATGAGGGTGTTCCAATCGCTTTCGGGTATGGAATAGACGACAGCCTTGCATCTTTCCTTAAGATAGTCCATCGTCTCCCGCAAGTTCATTCCTCTGCGGCAGCGGCAAGCTCCGCCTTCTTCTTCTCTTTCAGCGCCTTGGCGACCCTTTTGCTGAGCACCCTCTCATTGATGATCCTCATGTACATAGCGTCATGTTCCAGCAGAGGAGATGAAGATATAATGGTGATCTCCGGATTGATGCTGCAGAGCGCCTCCGCCAGCGGCTCGAATCTCAGGTCGCCTTTCTTTATCGGGGTCAGCCTCCGCTCGTTGCCGTCGCCGTGCTCCACGCCTGCGAAGGCGGAGTGTATCCTGCCTTTGCAGTAAGGTTCCACCTGCTGCAGCAGGTCCAAGAAATCCTCCGGCTCCACCAGGGACCCGTTCGTCCTCGAGTGGTGATGGGGGAAATTGACCACGGGGACAACCCCATCCACTTCGTCGCATAGGTCGAGGATCTGATCCAGCGAGCCGTACACGGACTGGTGGCCGGTTATCTCGACGCCCAGCTTCGGGCGGATGTTGTTCTCTTTCCACCACCCCATTATATCTGCCACATTCTCCGCTATATTGGAATCTATCTCTTCCTCGGAGAGCTTCCCCGTGTATAGACCCAGACTCGTGACCACCACTTCGCCGTCAAGGGCGTTCACGATGGTGGCCGCCCTTCTTATGCTGTCGATGCATGATGCGGTGAGCTCGTCGTTCGAACCTATGTCCATATAGTATGGTGTGTGCATGGACACGTTGACATCCAGCCTCTTTGCGATGTTCCCTATCTCATAAAGTTCGCCGAAGCTGCCGGTGATCCCGGACGGCATGTAGATGAGGCCGTCCTCTTCCTCGATGACGGTCTCGGGGTCGGAGATGAGTTCCCCCTCCCTATCCAGCTCCACCACGAAATCATCTTTGATGTCGCGGATCCTGATCCCGACATCAAAGATGATTTCGTGGTGGAGCTGGATAGGGAGGG
>JAKQBQ010000024.1 GCA_029574055.1 Methanobacteriota archaeon | reverse complement strand
TCCTCATTTTGTCTTTTATGGAATCCACCATATCAAAAACGCCGTCCAGCCTTGTCCCTGAACGGAGTGCGCGTTCGCTCGCTGCCTGTATGACCTCCCCCTCTGCAATGGGGTCCGAGAACGGGATCCCTATCTCGATCATGTCTGCCCCGGCCTCCTGCGCAGTCAGAATGTACTCCGCCGAGGTCTTGAGATCCGGGTCGCCTGCCATAAGATAAACGATGAACGCCTTTTTGTTCCGGAAGGCCTCGGCTATCTTACTCATCCGCTTCCACTCCCCTGTATCTCGCTATGGCGGCAACGTCCTTGTCGCCGCGCCCCGAAAGGCACACGACGATGCTTTTGCCCGGACCCATCTCCTTCGCAAGCCGTACCGCATATGACACGGCGTGGGCTGACTCTATGGCAGGGATTATCCCCTCGGTGCGTGTAAGAAGCTCGAACGCCTCCACAGCCTCGTTGTCTGTCACCGGCACATACTCAGCGCGCCCTATTTCCCGCAGGTGGGCATGCTCCGGGCCGATGCCCGGATAATCCAGTCCGGCAGAGATGGAATACACCTTCGATATCTGCCCGAATTCATCCTGGCAGAATACAGACTTCATTCCGTGGAATATACCCACCGAGCCGCAGGCCATCGATGCGGCGTGCTTGTCCGTATCTATACCCCTGCCGGCCGCTTCGCATCCTATAAGGCGGACAGAATCGTCATTGATGAAATCGTAAAAGGAGCCGATGGCGTTGGAGCCTCCGCCCACACAGGCAACGACCGCGTCCGGAAGTCTGCCTTCCGCAGATAGTATCTGCTCGCGGATCTCTTTTCCGATAATGCTCTGGAAATCCCTGACCATCATGGGAAAGGGATGGGGGCCCATGACGGAGCCGAGGACGTAATGCGTATCGTCCACACTCTTGGACCATTCGCGCATCGTCTCGTTGACTGCGTCCTTCAGAGTCATCGTTCCGGATGTCACCGTATGCACTTTGGCGCCGAGGAGGCGCATCCTGAACACGTTAAGCGCCTGGCGTTCGGTGTCCTCTTTGCCCATGAACACCTCGCATTCCAGCCCCAGCAGGGCTGCGGCGGTCGCCGCCGCCACACCATGCTGCCCCGCACCGGTCTCTGCGATGATGCGGGTCTTGCCCATGCGTTTCGCAAGCAGGACTTGGCCGAGGACGTTGTTGATCTTGTGCGAGCCTGTGTGGTTCAGATCCTCGCGTTTAAGGTATATCTTGGCGCCGCCCGCATATCGGGTCAGGTTCTCGGCGCAATAGAGCAGCGACGGCCGCCCGGCATAATTCTTGAGCAGCGACGAAAGCTCCTCCCGGAACTCCTTCTCGTTCTTGAAGCGGTCATATGCTTCTTCGAGCTCGTACAGCGCACCCATGAGCGTCTCCGGGATGTACCTGCCTCCGAACTCACCGAATCTCCCGTTATCCATTCTCAACCCTCCTGACAAGACTTACGAATTCATCTATCTTTGCGGGGTCTTTGACCCCGTGCGTTTCCACGCCTCCGCTGACATCCACGCAGTATGGGGACAGGAACCTCACCGCTTCCTGCACATTCCCGGGATCGAGCCCGCCCGCCAGGAAATACGGTGTGCGGTCGAAACCCTTTATGATGTGCCAGTCAAACATTCTTCCTGTTCCGCCGCGCTCCTCAGACAAAGTATCGAACAGAATATGATCGGGACCTTTTGGGATGGGCGGCATGACCTTTCCGACGGCAACCGCCTTGATCACTCTGCACCCGCAGCCTTCTTTCAGCCTTTTTATGTAATCGGAATCCTCATCGCCGTGAAGCTGTGCAATATCTATTACGCTGTCATTGTACAGCGTGGCGATCTTATCGGCATCCTCGTTCACGAACACACCCACAGCCTCTATGCCGGGGTCAAGATGCTTTCTCAATACCGCAGCTTTCTCCTCCTCCACCCGCCTGCGGCTTTCAGCAAAGACGAAGCCCGCATAGTCCGGCATTGAATGATTGACAGCCTCTATGTCTTCAATACGGCTCAGCCCGCAGATCTTCACTTTGCTCATTCTGTCTCCCCTCTTAGAGCGGCAAGGGCCGCTTTCTTGTCACTGGACCTCATGAGCGTCTCCCCTATGAGCGCCGCATCTATCCCATGTTTACGAAGGACATCGACATCCTCTGCGGTCTTTATTCCGCTCTCCGAAACGAATATCGCTTCCTTCGGCGCAAGCTTCTTCAAACGGATGCTGTTGCCTGTGTCGACCTCGAATGTCTTTAGGTTCCTATTGTTCGCGCCTATGACCCGCGCGCCTGCGTCCACCGCCGCATTCAGTTCGATCTTGTCGTGTACTTCGACAATACAAGATAGGCCGAACCTGTCTGCTTCTTTGATGTAATCCGGGAGTTCCTCCGGCGCTATGATCGCGCATATCAGAAGCACCGCATCGGCGCCGAGGCGGGCGGACTGCTCTATCTGGAACATGTCGATGATGAAGTCCTTGCGGAGCAGCGGTATCCCGACTTCTCTGCGGATCTCCGCGAGATGCCTGTCCGAGCCCCGGAAGAATTCCGGTTCGGTGAGGACCGATACCGCTGCGGCTCCTGCCGCCTCGTACTCTCTGGCTATATCGACATAAGGGAAATCCCCGGCGATGACGCCTTTTGACGGCGAGGCCTTCTTCACCTCGCATATGAATGAGATGTCTGAGCCTCGAAGGCTCTTCTCGAAGATGAAGGGCTGCCTTTTCTCTGCCGCGAAAGAAGGCATTCCCGCCTTTTTGTCCCTCTCGACCCTTTCCTTCGCCGATTCGACGATGCGGTCGAGGATGCTCATAGCGCCGCCTCGTTGGTGGCTCGTATGAAGTCCTCCATTTTCCTCAACGCTTTGCCGCTGTCGATGATCTCCTGCGCCATGCGGACGCATTCCCTCATCGTTACGTCGTTCTTCCCCATGTACAGGCAGCAGGCGGAATTCATTACCACAATATCCCTTTTCGGCCCTTTTTCTCCGGACAGTATCTTCTTGGCGATCTCTGCGTTCTCTTGCGGCCCGCCGCCGGCGAGGTCGGAGACGACGCAGCGCTGAAGGCCGAACTGCTCAGGAGTTATGAAGTAGCTGTTCAGCACGCCGTCCGCTACTTCGCAGATCGTTGATGTGCCT
>JAKQBQ010000006.1 GCA_029574055.1 Methanobacteriota archaeon | reverse complement strand
GTCGGGGAGAATTACGTCGGCCGCCTCCTTTTTCGTCTCGGCCTCCGCGAACGTTCTTGCGGCCTTCACTGCGGCCGTTCCGTCTATCAGTTCCATCTCAATCGCTGGCCTTTCCTTTGGGCGGCGTTTTATCCTTGGCCGCAGCGGGCTTCTTTTTCGGCGCCGGCTCTACGTTTATCTTCTCGGGGGGAGCGGACGGCTTTGATGCTTTGCCGCCGGCAGCTTTAGAGAAATTCTCCGATGCTTCTTTCCTTGCCTTTTCGGCCTTGTCCGCCATATCCTTCATGCAGTCCGGGACCGGCATGGCCTTCATGAGGGCGTTCATCCCGAGCATGAACTCCATCCCCATCGCCATGAAGTGCTTCTGCACCTCGGGGTCGGCGAACGCGTCGAACATTGTCTTCGCGGCCTCCTTGGCCTTCTCTTTCTTGCGGTCGGCGAACTCTTCCGCCCTTTTCATCTCTTCATCGAATGCGCCCCTGAAGTGCTCCTTCTCCTCTTTGAAGAACCTCTCCATCATCTCCTTCTCTTCGCTGAAGAGCCTGCTCATCATCTCTTTGTTCTCCCTGAGGAATTTCTCCAGCTCGGGATCGATCCTTTTTTTATCTTCTCCGCTCATTTTTGACGCCTCCGTTTCTGTATCCGCTGTTGTAGGGAGGGGGATACTACGTCTTAAAAAGTTTGTTCGTTTTCACGCATTCCGCGTTCTTTTGAACTTGACTATGAGGCTCTCGCCGTCGAACTCCGCCCCCAGCATCTCCGCGTCCACCAGCGTCATGGGGAGGGCGACGGTCCTCTTCTGGTCCCCCGCTTTTATTATCACGGAGTTGTTGTTCCCTCTGAACAGCTCTATGTCCTCGATCCTTACGAAGGGCATTTTGAGGTACAGTTTGTCTATCCCCCCCTCTGTCTCAAAATGCATGGGGCTTGTCTTTGCGTACGACACGGTGGGATCGGAATCCCCGAATATCATCTCCGCCATGACGTCCAAGCTCTCTTTCCCCCTGAGTTCCGTCCGGAGCTGCTGGGCGTACATTATCTTCAGGGGATCGAACGCCTCATGTATCATCCTCATGTACATCTCCTGCTCCTCCAGCTTCTTCTTCATGAAGTTCCCGTCCACGTCCGGGGGCAGGACCTTGTTCACGATCAGGCACTCCACGGTCTTGTTGTAGAGGCACAGATAAGTGTAGGAGCGCATGGTCTCGTTTATCGGCATCCTTTCGGGGTTGAGGACCAACCGGATCGTAGTGTTCTCCGGATCCTCCAGTATCTCCTTGACCCTCTCCATGTTGTCCTTTATGTCCTCGATGCTTTCCATCACCTCGCGGGAAGGGAGGGGGACGTCTATCATCCTTCCCACAGTCACTCTCGCGATGGAGACCATCCTTTTTATCAATCCGAATAATTTATCTATGTACCAGTTGGACACGTCGGGGAAGCTGAGGAGCCTGAGGGTCTCCCCCGTCGGGGCGGTGTCTATTATCACCACATCGTACAATCCGCTGTCCTTGAATTGGAGGACGTAGAAAAGGGCGGCGACCATCTCCATCCCCGGCAGTATGGCCATCTCCTCCGCGGAGATGTCCTCTACCCCCTGGGACAGCATGAAAGCGGAGATGTAGTCTTTTATGTCGAACCATTTCGTCCTCATCTCGTGGATTATGTTCAGTTCCAGGGCGTCGAGGTTCTCCTCCACCGTCACGGTATCTGACGATAGTTTCACATCGAGGGAATCGCTGAGGGAGTGGGCGGTGTCCACGCTCATTATCATGGTGCGGTAGCCGAGTTTGGCGCACCTTCTCGCGGTGGCCGCGGCGACGGATGTTTTTCCCACCCCGCCTTTCCCGTTATAGATTATCAGCCTCATGCGGCACTCTTCCGCAGTCTTACGCGCTCTCCTTGACGCGTCCGCTTTGATCGATTATCAGTACCTTCACGGGTATCTCTTTTCCGGACTTTGCCACAGCATCGCGGGCCACGCTGTCGAGGGAGCAGCAGGGTACGGTCATCCTTACCACGGTAAGGCTCTTGGGGCTGCTTTTGGATAGGACCTCGGCGATCTTGTCTTTGTAGTCGGTATCGAATTTCGGGCAGCATATCATTACCGCTCTTCCTTTAATGAGATCCTCGTGCATCCTGGAATATGCGAATGCAGAACAGTCGGAGGCCAGAAGGATGTCCGCATCCCTGAATACGGGGGATATGGGAGAGACCAGCTTCACTTTCACCGGCCATTGCCTCAGCTCGCCGCAGCCGGGTCCGGATGTCCCGGCGGCGTGTTCTGCGGGATGGGGGGATACGGGCGGCGCTCCGGGCATGATGATCTGAGGGGTGGTCTCGCATCCGCACGACTCTATGAACGAGATGGCTCCCTGGGGGCAGGCCGGGAGGCAGTGGCCCAATCCGTCGCAGAAGTCCTCCCTTATCATCTTGGCCTTGCCGTCGATCATAGCCAGGGCTCCCTCGTGGCAGGCTGCTACGCAAAGCCCGCAGCCGTCGCATTTGAACTCATCGATCACAATACCCTTTACCATAAGCGGGCGTAAGATTTTCAGGCTAATATACTCTTATGTG
>JAKQBQ010000210.1 GCA_029574055.1 Methanobacteriota archaeon | reverse complement strand
TTGGATCTAAACATTTTACGCATTCTACCATCTAATTTTCCTCCTTATTTGAGGTTTCCCTCAACCATTGAATTCAACTTAGATGATATAAATAATGCTCGGTCAAAAATAGGTTTTTCAAAAGACCCAGAATATCACTTTTGAAACTACAGCTCTTAGAAGCAGATGCGCACGTATAAATACGATATATGAAAGAAAATAAAGGAAGTTATAAATAGTAGCTGATGTAGCATGTATCCATATCATTCAAGATCTAAGGGTATTTTCTTCACATTCTTCTTCTTTGGATCCCTTGTTTTGGAGCATATCAGATCCTGCACGCAGTTATATTCCTCCGGAGACACCGCTGTTTGGGCGAAATGCTTGACATATACTCCATCCCAGCACATATATCCTGCATATATGGGATTGCGGAGAACGATCCGTACGTTGAAGATATTCCACGGGTTTCCTTTCTTTGTCAACACTCCCCGATTATTCAGGCTGTAGGCGATGCTGTCCATGGTGGAGCCCCCCAGATAGTCTCTGAACATGCCGCGGACAACATCAAGCTCCTCCTGCGCAGACAGGAGTATGCCGCTGTTCAATTCGTATCCGAAAGGAGCATTGAACCCCATCGTCCTGCTCTCTTTTTCGGTGTTGGACATGGAACCTGCTTTTTCTTTCATTCCCATATATGTTCTTTCGCCTATCTGTTCGCTTTCCAGCTGGGCGATCCTTTGTATCATATCGATGACGAACCTCCCGATGGCGCTGCCGGTATCCAGCGCGTCCGTTGCAGATATGAACCCTTTGTTCTTTTTGCCGAGTTCATCCATCATATTCATGAAATTCCTGCTGTTCCTGTGGATACGATCCATCTTAAGGACAAGGAGGACATCCCACTTGTCGTGCTCGTTCATCATCCTCATGTATCCCGGCCTTTTTATGTCCCTTCCGGAGTACCCGCCGTCCTCATAGACATCGGCCACATCCATCCCTTCGTGGATGCAGTAATCCAACAGCGCCGACCGCTGGGCATCGAGAGAATATCCCTCTACGGACTGTTCTTCCGTGGAAACTCTGACGTAGACAGCAGCCCTCATGAGGGAGCCTCTATCGGCCCGTTGATCGATTCGAACAGGTCCCGGCTGATTATTGCGGCATGCTCCCCTTTTCGAACGATCCCGTCCCATTTTATGTATCCGGCGTAGATTGGATTCCGAAGTATCTTCGATACAGACTGGTGAGTCCATCTTCCGCTCCTTTTCGGTTGTATGTGGGAATTGTTCAACGAATCCGCGATGGCCCTCAGCGACATCCCTTCGGAACACATTGAATAAATGTCCCTGACGGCCTCTGCCTCGGTTTCTATGACGGTAAGGGACCCTCTTTCGTAAACGTATCCGTACGGGTGCCCGGAACCCATGTTCCCGGTGCCCCACTCAGCCTTCCTGGCCATGCCGAACTTGACCCTTTCGCCTATCTGCTCGCTTTCAAGCTGCGCGATCCTCTGGATGATATCCATCGCGAATCTGCCCATTGCCGTGCCTGTATCGAACTTCTCCTGCGAGGAGCAGAACTCTTTGCCGCTGCGCCTCAGCTCCCTCATCATGATAGTAAAGTTCACACTGTCACGGTGTATCCTGTCCATCTTCAGGACCAACAACACATCCCATTTGTCGAGATCTGCCATCATTCTTTGGTATTCCGGGCGGTCTGTGTTCCTTCCGGAATACCCTTCTTCCCTGTAGGTGTCGGATACCGTCCAACCTCTGAACCTGCAATAGGCCTCAAGTCTTTCCGTCTGCGCGTCCAGGGAGAAACCTTCTCTTGCCTGATCTTCCGTGGACACTCTGACGTAGAGTGCTGCTCGCATGGATCCCCATCCGGACACATTATTGGTTGCGGAGTATAAATAAGTAAAGTAGAGCGTAATAATTCAACGTTCTACATTAACTTGCTTTAATAATATCGGTTTATTTGAATCGGATACCATTCTTATCCGATGAACATCTTTCCAACTTCGATCCATTTGAATCAAGATATTTATCGATCTCCTTTGGATGTATCACTATCAGATCACTTTCAAAAAAGTCTTTCTTGTCCCTTGTGATAATCGCCTTTATGCCGTTCCTGGATGCGGAAAAGGCAAGAAGGCCGTCTTCATAATCTCCCACATCAGAGGTCAGCGCCATAATGGAGTCGGCGCCCGAAACATCGATCACCTGGAAAATATATGATAATTTTTGAATGACATCGAATGGATCCTGCTCTTTATCCAACTTTTTGCAGAGAAAGAAAATGTCTTTCAGGGATTGCACCGAGATGCATCCCTCGATCCTTTCTTCTCTGACCAAACGAAATATCTTTTCAGCATCCTCAAAGAAGGGCTGTCTGGCGAGTATCATATCCAATAATATGTTCGTATCAATCAAGGCTTTCATAATCATCCAACCTGTTTTTGAACACAAATTCTTCGATATCCCCCTCGAACTTATATGATCCCGCAAGCGAATCAATGATCCTCTGTTTCGTCTTGCCGCTGGAAGACAGCACGGTGATGGGTTGTCCGTGCTTTACTATGAAGACATCTTCGTGCAGAGAAATGTCAATGAACTTCCCTACATTCATTCTAAATTCTGATGCTGTAACGTACATTTTATCAAAGACACATCGTACTTTTAAAATAAATACTTTCGTTCGATTTTATAAAAAGCATATACTGTTCAATAAGAATCGATGCGAATAAAACAAAAAATGAACAAAAAATGGAAAAAAGAGAGGTTTCCCTCTCAATCAGTTTTACATCATTCCGGGCGGCATTCCGCCCGGTCCGCCCTGTGGCATTGCCGGCGGGGCCGACCTGCGCGCAGCGATGACGTCGTCGATCCTGAGGACCATGTTCGCCACCTCTTCCGCGGAGTTTATCGCCTGTACCTTGACCCTCAGAGGCTCGATGACATTCATCTTGAGCATGTCCACCGCCTCTCCGGTGTTCAGGTCGAGGCCGTAGTACTTCCCGTCCTTCTTTTTCTCGTGGGCGTTCTTCAGCTTTATGATGCTGTCGATCGAATCAAGTCCCGCATTCTCCGCGAGGGTCCAGGGTATGATCTCCATGGCCTTTGCGAACTTCTCGATGGCAAGCTGCTCCCTTCCGCCTACGGAGGACGCATACTCTGAAAGCCTGAGGCAGAGCTCTATCTCCGGAGCGCCTCCGCCCGCGACTATCTTCTTGTCTTCAAGGGTGATGCCTACAGTGCGCACCGCGTCGTTGACCGCCCTCTCCACTTCCTCGAGGACATGCTCGGTCCCGCCGCGTATGAATATCGTCACCGCTTTGGGGTTCTTGCATTTGGTGATGAATGCCATTCCGTCCTCTCCGACCAGCTTCTCTTCCACGAGTCCGGCCGATCCGAGGTCCTTCTTGGTTATCTCCATGACGCTTCCTACGATGCTGCCTCCGGTGGCCTTCGCGATCGCTTCAAGGTCGCTCTGCTTGAGCCTCCTGTATCCGAGTATGCCTGCCTTGGCGAGGTAGTGCTGGACAAGCTCATCCACGCCTTTTGATGAGAATACGACGTTCGCTCCTACGGATTTGATCTTCTCGACCATCTCCTTCATCGAATTCTCTTCCTCTGCGAGGAACGCTGACATCGCCGAGGGGTCGGTGATCTGTATCTGGGCGTCGAATTCCGTCTTCTTTACTTCAAGGGGTGCGGCGAAGAGCGCGATCTTCGCGTTCTCAACCTTCTTAGGCATGCGGGAGTGCACGGCTTCTTTGTCTATGACAACGCCTTCAACGAGGTATGTGTCGCCGATGACGCCTCCGACCTTCTTTTCGATGCGGATGTTGTCGGTGTCGACCCTTCTGTCGTCCGCAACCGCCCTTGCCGCTTTTACAACTATTTCCGCGAGGGCGTCGTATTCATCAGCTACGGCCTTTCCGGTCAGTGATGTGACCGCGACCTTCTTGAGGATCTCATCTTTGTCCGCATTCACAGCTATCTCTTTCAGGATCGAGACCGCTTTGTCGGCAGCCATCCTGAATCCGTTCGTGATCACGGTGGGGTGGATCTTGGCGTCGATGAGCTCTTCCGATTGTTTGAGAAGCTCGCCGGCAAGCACCACTGCGGTGGTGGTCCCGTCGCCGCACTCGTTGTCCTGAGTCTTGGCGACCTCTACCACCATTTTCGCTGCCGGGTGCTGCACCTCGACCTCTTTAAGGATCGTGACGCCGTCGTTCGTTATGACGACGTCCCCTATGGTGTTCACAAGCATTTTGTCCATTCCTTTCGGCCCGAGAGTGGACCTCACGGCATCAGCCACAGCCTTCGCGGCCGCGATGTTGTTGAACTGAGCCTCTTTACTCTTGGTTCTCTCTGTGCCTTCTTTCAGCACAATAATGGGTTGGTTTCCATTCGCATACATAGGATAATATCTCCCTTGATTTAGATATTGGTAATTTTGTTCTTCTATATTAATATTTCCTGACAAAATATTTAGACAGAGTATGAAGAGAAGCCTCAGAACATGCTGAGATCAGGCATCCCACACGCCGCGGAGCCTGGCGCCTTCCCTTTCCGGATCCATAGTGGACACTTCGAGCCCGGGCACCGTCATCCTTACCACGGGTATCCCGGTCTCCGGCCTGGTGAGGTCCGAGACGATGACCATGTCGAACCCTCTGTTCATGAGCCTGTCGAGGACCACCTCTATATCATCCAGCACGTAGGGGGTGGATAGATCCTTCATATCTTTGAGGCGCGCTTTCTCTTTAAGCTCGGTATACCAGACCGCATTCGCTTCCTTGACCTTCTCATACCCCATGTCGTTGGCGATCCTCAGGAGGCGGGCGTTGCCCTTCACGCCGTGCTTGTGGGTGGTCCTGCTCTGGGCGACCTCGGTGATCGCCCTTATGCATGCTATCTCCGGGTTCAGGTGCGTCCCCACCCCTATCGTGAGAAGTTCCGGGTCTTTCGTCACTGTGTCGTCGGTGGCGGCGCCGATGGTCGGCACGCCGATATCATGCGTCAGGTCCTTGAGATGCACCCTTATCCCTTTATCTTCCATCTTCTTCAGAAGCCTGCCGGGAAGGGAATCCTCTTCTACCACCACGTCAGAGAACGCCCTTCCCCTCACTTCGGCGAGGGACCAGGCATCTCTTTCGATAAGTTCGAACAGAGCATGGAGTATCGCTTCCTCAATGGTATTGCCGGCGGCTATCCCGTTGGTGTGGTATCTGAAAAGCTGCAGGTCGCCGTCCGGGAAATATGGATGGAACACGGCGCATGCGGGCAGCCATACGGGAGAACCCCTGAACATCTCGTACCCCCTCACCCAGGCTATCTCCGCTGCTTCGTAGACGTCCAGCGTCCTGTGGGGGAGTATCAGGTCTTTCGGGTCCACAGTCAGCCCGACATCCTTCGCCTGCTGAAGCGTCCCGTACACAATCTCGTCAGTATCTCGCTGTTCTGCGCTGTATCTCTCCACGGCCTCCATCGCCGCAGAGGCCTTCGCCTGTTCCGGCGTCGCCCCCTTCCCGTTATAATTCTTTACCGCTCCCTTGGAGGCCCCCGGTCTGTCTACAGCGAACACCGGTATCCCGATATTGTCGAGGGGAGTTATGTCCAGGGGGTCGCATATTCCGATATCCGGCAGAAGCGGAAGCACTCTTTCCAAGGTCTTTTCCGGAGGTATTATCCTTATTCCTGTGCCGGGAGAGTATTTCGGGCACCTGCTGAGCATCATAGGGGAAAGTCAATCAATTCATAGGATTTAATCCCATCTCAGCATCAAAGGTCGTTGTATCCCACAAGGACGCTTGCCAGTTTCGGGTCGTCTTGGAGCTTGTAGTACTTCCTCATGATCAGGTCGCAGGTCGGCGCCGGGCTGCAGGAAAGAACGTCCTTGCAGCCGTTGCTCTCATTCAGCTCAGGGAACGATACGGGAGGCATTATGAACTGCTCCCCGCCCACGCCCTTGATGTTCGGGAACAGGACGAACGCATCCGACAGCCACACTACGTCTTCTCTGTTGAGATATTCTTTGGCTGTGAACGGGAACACCTCCAGGCCCATTATCTCCCCTTTGTCCGAGACCAGGAGCACAGTGGGCTCCGGAGGCGGCCTGAAACGCGGGTCTTTGATGATAGCGATGACGTGATCCCTTGTCAAGGCCTCGGCGAATCCGTCGTTCCGCACGGCGATGTTGCCCATGGCCGTCACTTTTTCTTCTTCTTCCCTCATCTGATCGAGGACATCCTCGTCAAGGAAGAATGCGTTCACAACGCCTCTCATGCCCCTTACTATCTCCATAGGCTTGCTTACGGCTTCTTCGGTCATTGGTGTAAAATGGGAAGCGGATTATAAACAATTAGCGATGGGGCCCGGAGGCCGCCACCGCATTATATTGACGGATTCACTCGATCTTCAGGTGAACATCCCTTTTGAGGCCGAGACCGCCGGCCACCTCTACAGCCTTCACCATGCCGCAGGGCACAGGGCAGGCGGCATGCGGCAGGCTGCCGCTGGCAAGCTTGTATATATCGGTCTCATTCATGGCCGCCTCTACTTCCGTGTACGGGCATATCGGCTGCAAGGTCCATGTCATCCTCAGGACGTGGGGGCAGTCGCTTTGTATCTCCATATCGACCATCCCTGTCTCCGGGTTCATTTTCGCTAAGATCACTGTGTTCATTTTGCATACACCGGCTTCAACGGTAACTTTGCACTCGTCGCTCATTCGTCTTCACTCCGTAATCTGATCAAATTGTTTGCTCCGGCCATACTCCGGATATCGACCACGCCGATCGCCGCTATCACTCTGCTGTCGAGTTCTATCGGCGTCACTATGACCCTTATACCTTTGTACGGCCCGGATATCGCGATCTTCCTGATCGTCGTACCCGCATTAATTACTTCTTCAAGTACAGCTCCTGTATAAGCGTTGTCTATGACCTTCCCGTCCTCGATCCTTATGCCGAGGTTGTCCCTGCTCTTGGCGCATACGGGGAGGCCGCCCACCAGGTCGTGTATCGCGAACGCAAGGGAGAGCAGCTCGCTCCCCGTGCTCCTGTGGGTGAGCACGTCGTCGAGCTCGCGCCTTATACGGAGCCCTCCGATAAGCTCCAGGCCTGCGGATACGGCGCCCAGCTCCGCTTTCTCCTCGTCGGATGCGGTGCCTAAGATTATCACATCGCCGTCCTTGATGTCGAAGATGCTCCTAAGGATATTCTCCACTCTTTGGTCGACGGGGTAGTAGGATCCGGGGAATATGAGCACGCCGTTGGAACACACCAGCGTGGTCGCGCCCGAGGCCCCGTTAAGTATGGCGATGTCCCTCTCCTCGCATCCGAACTTAATCTTTCCCGCCGCCCCCGGGACCCTGACGGCGCAGTTGTACTCGCCGATCGTCAGTTCGGAGCTGACGAAGGGCATGACCTCCATCCTGACGCTCCTCCAGACCTCTGCCCCTTCTTTGGTGAGGGACACCCCGCTTTTGTTGACCGCCACCAAACCATCCTCCTGAAGCATGTTCAGGATGGTCCTGGTGCTCCCCTCCCCTATCCTAAGGAGGGACGCGAGGCTCTTCCTCCCGAGAGGGCTGTCCTCGACAATGCAGTATAAGGCCTTCCATACGTGGTAATCGCCGAACTTCGGTATCGGCCCGCCGAGCCTGGAAGCGTTCCTGTAGGTCATATGGATGAATATTATATCCAGCCTAAAAAGGTTAGCTTTCCGACAGCTTCTTCGGGCAAGCGTCAAAGGCAGAGCATATGCAAGAATTGCCCTTTCGGCTTGCGGAGGTGATCAGACCTGCTCGATATCCGCAGCGGCCGCAGACTGTGAGGGATCATCGCGAACGGGATCCCTTCGCGTCTGCCTTCCGTGCTCTTTCCGCATGCCCTGCCGTCGGTACTGCGTTCAAGCAGGGGAACGTCGGTCCCGCCTCAACATCCGGGCGTCTTTGTGAGCGAGGATGAGCAGCGATGCAAATGAAACTTATAGAAAAAGCGGGGGCGGACCCCCTTTTGGTTTGGAAATCGTTTTTACTGCTCCTGTAATCCAGCGGCGGATCAGGGCTTTCCGATCTTCCCCTTGAAGAAGAGGAAATACACTACAGCCAATACCAGCAGCACTACGATCACGATGATCGCAGCATACAGCAGCGTGTTGCTGCCTCTGCCTTCATCGCCGCTTTCTGCCGACTCATCCTCATATACGGCCGTTGCATTTACAGCCTGGTTCAGCATGGTGAACTTCGCCGATGCATCCGTTGCGCTCGTGCCGCCTGTGAAGGTGACTGTGGGCGAGATGTTCCACTGCTTGAACTGCTGCCCTTCCGGTGCCGGGTTCGCGGTGATGGTCACTGTCGCGCCTTGGGCGTAGCTGCCTCCGCCGGTGCCGCCGGTAACGGTGACGGCATAGGTTCCTGCGGGTATCGGCTCATATGCAGCAGTCGCCGTCACAGCCTGGTTCAGCATGATGAACTTCGCCGTGGCATCCGTTGCGCTCGTGCCG
>JAKQBQ010000196.1 GCA_029574055.1 Methanobacteriota archaeon | reverse complement strand
CGCCTGATCCTCGGTCATGATCTGGAAATACATCGTCCACCGAGGGAATTCGCCCCGCTCGATGGCGTGGAACAGGTCGTTCTGGCTGCTCTCCCTGTCTTTCGCGACGACGGCCTCTGCCTCCTCATCAGAGAGGTTCTTGATCCCCTGCTGCGTCCGGAGGTGGAATTTGACCCAGAATCTTTCGTTGTCCTTGTTGATAAGGCTGTATGTATGGCTTCCGAAACCGTGCATGTGCCTGTATCCGTAAGGGATGCCGCGGTCAGACATGACGATGGTCACCTGATGGAGGGCCTCGGGAAGCATGGTCCAATAGTCCCAGTTGTTCTGCGCAGAGCGCATGTTGGTCTTAGGGTCGCGTTTGACTGCGTGGTTCAGGTCCGGGAAGTGGATCGGATCCCGTATGAAGAACACGGGGGTGTTGTTCCCGACAAGATCCCAGTTGCCTTCGTCCGTATAGAATTTCATGGCGAACCCGCGGATATCCCTCTCGGCGTCCGCGGCGCCTCTTTCACCGGCCACGGTGGAGAATCTGACGAATGCTTCAGTCTCCTTTCCGATCTTCGAGAAGATGCTCGCTTTCGTATATCTCGTTACGTCATGGGTGGTAGTGAATTTGCCGAAGGCGCCGCTGCCTTTCGCGTGCATGCGCCTTTCCGGTATGACCTCTCGGTCGAAGTGCGCCATCTTCTCCAGGAACCACACGTCCTGCATCACCATCGGTCCGCGCGGCCCTGCCGTGATGACATCCTGATGGTTCGGCACGGGCGCGCCGGTCTCTCTGGTCAGTTTCTTTTCTTCATCGCTCATTTTATCAAGCTCCTATCTTGGCAGAACGCTATATATTATATTTAAGATTGAGTTTCGACAGTTTTTATGGTCAATTAAGCCCAAAAAGGTTCGAAGTTTTTCAGGATGCCCGAGTATCTTTTTCATACAAGGTTTGGAACTCAAAGCACAAGCGTTCTTCACCCCTTGGCAGAAAAACCAAAACAGGACCCCGCGATGCAACGCCCTTATATACGGACCAACGCCTTTATTTATACTGTGTGCCCATGAAAAAAATCGAATCTGAATTCATAGAGGAATTAGCAGCCAATGGCGGATCGAGCGCCACGCTGTGCTTCCAGTGCGGTACGTGCACGCTTAAATGCCCATCTGCCAAGTTTACGGCGGCATGGCGGCCGGCACATCTGATGAGGGCGGCTCAGCTGGGGCTTAAGGATATGGCGCTGCAGGCCGATGCCCTGTGGCAGTGCACCACATGCTACACATGCGTGGAGTGGTGCCCGTGCAATGTTCAGGTGGTCGACGTCATCACCGCGCTGAGGAACATCGTGGTTGCCAACGGGGAACTGTACGAAAACCATAGAAAAGTGGCCCAGAACCTGGTAGAACTCGGCCATACTATCGACAACAACGACAAGATCAAATCGATCAGGAAGGAGCTCGGGCTCCCCGAGAACCCCCAGACCGTGATGGATGATGCGGCGGCGAAGGCGGACTTCGACAAAGTACTCAATAGAACTGAATTTACCAAGCTGGTGAAATAATGACAAAATATGCATTTTTCCTCGGATGCATCGCGCCTCTCAGGTACCCCGGCATCGAGAAGTCTACGAGAGAAGTGTTCAAGACACTCGGTGTAGAACTGGTGGATATGCAGGGCGCAAACTGCTGCCCCGCACCCGGCGTGATAAAATCCTTCAGCAAAGCAACATGGCTGGCCGCCGCCGCAAGGAATCTCGCTCTCGCTGAGAAAGAAGGGCTTGATATCGTCACCATATGCAACGGCTGCTACGGCTCATTGTTCGACGCCGCCCACGAGCTGCATGAGAACAAGGAAATGCTGGAGGATGTGAACAAGGTCCTCGCCGAAATCGGGTTGGAATACAGCGGCGGAACGAAAGTGAGGCATTTCGCCGAGATACTGTACAACGAGGTCGGCATCGAGAAGATAAAAGGGGCGGTGAAGAAACCCGCCGAATACAACGTAGCGGCGTTCTACGGGTGCCATTTCCTGAAACCAAGCAAATTGAAACAGCTTGACGACCCGGAGAACCCGAAGATCATAGATGAGCTGATCGAGGCCGTAGGCGCTAAGAGCGTGCTCCGCAAACAGAAGGCAAAGCCGATATGCTGCGGTGCCGGAGGAGGCCTCAGGTCGCAGTTCGGCGATGCGGCGCTGAAGTTCACCAAAACGAACTTGGAGATCATGAAGAACGCCAACGCCGAGATGATAGTGGACGTATGCCCGTTCTGTCATCTTCAGTTCGATTCGGGCCAGAAGGACAGCGGATATGCGTTCCCTGTGCTCCATTTGTCGCAGCTTTACGGCATAGCGATGGGGATGGACGTGAAGAACCTTGGCATCAACGCGCACATAACGCCCGTTAAAATCTAAGGAAACAGGGGTCGAGTTCCCCTTTAAATCAGGAGAAGAAATGCAACATCGATATCCACGAGGTCTCCGGAATAGGATCGAGAACGATCATCAATGTGTAAGAATAATGTTAATCAGATATCAAAAAAAGTGAGGAAAGAATACTATGGCAAAATGGTCTAGCGGTAAAATATGCGAGAGTGCAGACAAGGAACTTGAGAGTTTCATTGTAGCTCTGCCGGTGAATACAGCGTTCCACCGTGTGGATACCCAGATATTAAAATGCGAGTTCGGCCTGCGCGGCATCTGCTGCAAGCTTTGCGCGAACGGCCCCTGCCGCATAACCGAGGATTCTCCGAAAGGAGTATGCGGGGCGACCGCCGATGTGATCGCGGCGCGCAACTTCCTGCGCACGGTCGCGGCGGGTTCGGGGTGCTACATACACATCGTAGAGAACGCGGCAAGGAATCTCAAAGGCAACGCCCTCGTCAAGGGCGAGTTGAAGGGCAAGAAGACGCTGGAGCGCCTCTGCACCATGTTCGACATAAAAGGCACCGACGATCACGACAAGGCTATCAAGGTAGCGGATGCGGTGCTCGCCGATCTCTATAAACCGGATTTCGAGAAAATGGTGCTTACTAAGAAAATGGCATACGCGCCCCGCTACAAGCGCTGGGAAGAACTCGGCATACTCCCGGGAGGAGCAAAATCCGAAGTGTTCTCCGCTGTAGTGAAGACCTCGACGAATCTGAATTCCGATCCGGTGCACATGCTGTTCCATTGTCTAAGGCTAGGGATATCGACAGGCCTATACGGCCTCACGCTGACCAACCTGCTGAACGACGTGCTCATCGGCGAACCCGAGATCCGCATGGCGCCGGTAGGGTTCCGCGTGATAGATACCGATTACATCAACATCATGATAACCGGGCATCAGCACTCTAAGTTCTCGTATCTGCAGGACCGCCTGACACACGACGAGGTCGTAAAGAAGGCCCAGGCCGCCGGGGCAAAGGGCTTCAAGCTCGTCGGCTGCACCTGCGTAGGCCAGGACATGCAGCTCCGCGGCGCGCACTGCACCAAGATATTCGATGGACATGCGGGCAACAACTTCACCAGCGAGGCGATCTTGTCCACCGGCGCTATAGATGCTGTCATATCGGAGTTCAACTGCACCCTTCCGGGCATCGAGCCGATCTGCGACAAACTCATGATAAAACAGATCTGCGTGGATCCCGTTGCAAAGAAAGCGAACGCAGTGCTGATGGAATTCAATGCTGATACGCGCGTGCCCGTTGTCGACGCGATAATCGATGAGATAATAGCTTCGTACAAGGCGCGGCGCGGCGTAGTGCCGATGAACCTGCTTCCGGAGCACGGCAACGATAATTCGTTGACAGGAGTAAGCGAGGTCTCGCTGAAGGCTTTCCTGGGCGATTCGTGGAAGCCGCTGATCGACCTGATAGCCGGAGGCACGATAAAGGGGCTGGCAGGGATAGTCGGCTGCTCCAACCTCATGCTGGGCGGCCACGATGTGCTGACCGTCGGATTGACCAAAGAGCTGATCGCAAGGGATATATTGGTCTTGACAGCAGGGTGCTCATCCGGCGGTCTCGAGAACTGCGGTCTGATGATGCCGGAGGCGGCGGAACTGGCCGGACCCAACCTTAAAGCCGTATGCAAGCAGCTCGGCATACCGCCGGTGCTGAACTTCGGCCCGTGCCTTGCCATCGGAAGGCTGGAGATAGTCGCCACCGAGGTCGCCGAAGCGCTCGGGGTGGACCTGCCGCAGCTTCCGCTCGTGTTGTCCGCGGCGCAGTGGCTTGAGGAGCAGGCGCTGGCGGACGGCGCGTTCGGGCTTGCGCTCGGCCTCCCTCTGCACCTGGGGCTCCCGCCCTTCGTCACAGGCAGCGACCTGATCGTGAAGGTGCTTTGCGAGGACATGAAGGAACTGACCGGAGGGCATGTGATCATCAACGATGACCCCGTCGAATCGGCCGATATACTCGAGGAGATAATCCTTCAAAAGCGCAAAGACCTGGGTCTGCCGTAAGCGGATACAAACGAAAATAAGAAGCATTTCGCTTCTTTTCAAACCCTTTAACACTATTTGTTTTGCGTTCGCGTTAGTGCGGCCTCAACCCGCAAGAGGCAAACACAGATAAGCCGAAAAGATGTTCTGTCGAACGGAAAGTGTCAGATCCATGAACGTGTTCATCGTATATGCCCACCCAAGCGACGGCTCATTCACATGGAATGTGAAAGAGAGTTTCATAAAAGGACTCGAAGCCGCCGGGCACTCTTATGTTGTATCGGATCTGTACAAGATGGGTTTCCGCACCGACATGAGCGAGGCGGAATACCAAAGAGAGGCAAACTATCGAGAGCATCTGCCGATAGAGGACGACGTGGCCGCGGAACAGGAAAAGATCAATTCCGGCGACGCTATCGTATTCATCTATCCTGTGTTCTGGACCGAGGCCCCCGCGAAGCTGGTCGGATGGTTCGACAGGGTCTGGACATGCGGGTTCGCTCATGGCAGCAGAAGCATGAAACAGCTTGAAAAGGGGCTGGTGATCTGTATCGCCGGCCATTCCTTGGAGCGCCTGAAGGAATACGGGCATTATGAAAGCATGAGGACGGTCATGCTCGGAGATAGATTGTTTGACAGGGTCAAGGAGAAAGAATTCATCGTGCTGGATTCCACTTCCCAATTCAACATGGAAGAGCGGATGGCAAATTGGGACAGACACCTGAGAACAGCCTTTGAAGCTGGGCGCACGCTGTGATCAATTTGCGTCAAGCCGAGCGAAAGCAGACATATGCAATTCAAAAAGAGAGCCAGCTGCTGACAGCAGCTTGAATTTTCGTCCCACTCTTTCTCATCCTTTAATTTATCAAAGTCGGACAGCATCGACATTAGGTGCACCGAGAGGTCATTAGAGATGGAGTATCAGCATGGAGGTATGACCTTTTTATTAGTTCAATGAACTGGTCCTGTTTTGATTTGAGTGGAAACAGGTGCGGGCTGCGCCCGCAGTGAAGACACCTCACACACCTCTTCCGTACATGTCGGTGTTCTCCTGCGCGCTTACCAGATAGCACATGGAT
>JAKQBQ010000184.1 GCA_029574055.1 Methanobacteriota archaeon | reverse complement strand
CAAGATCAAGAAGATCAGCGTCGCCGACCTTTGGGTGGACGTTGAGCCGGGAATAAACTACAACGACCTCAACGACGAGCTTGCGAAATACGGGTTCGTATTCCCTCCCTCCCCGGGATCGGCCGAGGCGTGCCAGATCGGAGGAATGGTGGCGACGAACGCTTCCGGCATGAAAGCGGTGAAATACGGCGCCACGAGGGATTACGTCCTTGGATTGACGTATGTCAAAGCGGACGGAGAGATAGTCCGCGCAGGGACCAGGACCATCAAGGACTCGTCCGGATACCAGCTGGCAAGGCTGCTCTGCGGTTCCGAGGGGACCCTCGGCATAATCACGGAGGTCACACTCAAACTCACCACCAAGCCCAAGAAGTCGGCCTACTGCCTGTGCACCTTCAACACCATACACGACGCGGGAAAATGCATAGCGGCGATCATAGCCAAGCCTCTGATCCCGGCGTCCTGCGAGCTCATGGACAGCGTCAGCATAATGGCGGTCAACAAAGCGAGGGGCAACCCGCTGCCGGACTGCGAAGCGCTTTGCATATTCGAGGTCGACGGGGAGAGCGACGAGATAGTCGACAGGGACCTCAAGATCCTTGACGAGGTGGCAAGGGAATCCGGAGCGGTCACCGTGACGCCGTCGCGCGACGCCAAACAGATAGATGCGTGGACGGACGCAAGGAAATCCATAATGACATCCTTGTCCGCCCTCAAGCCGGGATACGCGTCCGTGTCCCTGGCGGATGACATGGGAGTACCGATATCGAAGGTCCCCGACGCGGTGAAGGCGTTCCAGGAGATATCCGAGAAATACGGCATCACCATCGCAACATACGGCCACGCGGGAGACGGCAACCTGCACACGAAGATGCTTGTGGATCCCTCCAACGCGGACGAATGGGAGAGGGCGGTGAAGGCCGTTGATGATATCTTTGACGTCTGCATCGACCTCGGAGGGACGGTCACCGGAGAGCACGGCGTAGGCATCGCCAAAGCGCCCAAGTTCAGGAGGGAGAGGGAATCCGAGCTCTCATCCATAATCGCGATAAAGAAGGCGATGGATCCCAACAACATCCTGAACCCCGGGAAGCTGGAACAGTGGGAAGGCTCGATACTTACGAACCTCAGGTATCCCTGCGTAGAGTACATGTGAGATCGCTTTTAAAAACCTCTTCAACCCCTTTACCTTTTGCCTGCTCTGTTTCTTTGCTATATAATCTATGGTGTACTTTTGGCAGATTCGGTGACCCCCCGCTTAGCTTTATAAGGCTGTGTGAAAATTAGTGATATGCCGTTGGATGGGAAGCCCGGGTTCGGTGCCTTCTCCACAAGGCGGCGAACCCGGGACCATCGGGGCAGGAGGTGATAATTTACCCGAAGCCCTATCTGGAACCGGCTGCGTCCGCATCAAGATAAAGGACGTGATCATAACGATCACGATCAAGAACTCTTGATGCAGACCGCGTATGACCCACGTTACGGGTCCGGCCCCTTATGGGGCCGTAATACTCCTACAGCGAATAGAACGGTTTGCGCCCATATATACTATTTGTTAAAAATGCTGTAAAGGGCACACCTTGGCATGTTGGACTTTTCTTCACAGATGACAAACGCTGCATGTGATGGCAAGTGTGATGGTAAGCCCGGGTTCGTGCCTTCCTCAGAGGCGGCGAACCCGGGACCATCGTGTAGGAGATGTATATTTGCCCGCGAACTCTATCGGCAACCCGGTTGTCCGCATAGTGACCAAAGGTGGGGTCATAACAATCTTTGTCAAGACCATTTGATTCGGACCGCGTCTGACCTATGTTATGGGTACGACCCCTCACGGAGCCGCAATTCTCCTACATAAGATAGACCCAAATACAGCAATAAATAACTTTTCTCTGCGGTCTCAAAGTATGAAGAACCATACTATGGCAAGCTCGATCCCGCCTATCGCCGCCGCCAAGATGTAAATGGGGATGTTCCACGCAACGATCTTGGAACCGTCGAAGGGCTGCACCGGGATCATGTTGAACAATCCCAGGAACGCGTTCAGATAGGCGAGCATCCGGAACACCACATGTTCCAGGGTGTTCGGTTCAAGGAAGAATGTGATAGCTATCGCAACGGCGGCGATCGTGAAGTTCACTCCCGGCCCCGCGAGGCTGATCTTGCCGTTCATGGCCTTGTCCATGTTCCCCCTGATGTAAACTGCGCCCGGCGCGGCGAACAGGAATCCGAAGATAGAGAACACCAGCGCCATCATCAGGCCGTAAGGATACGCCCTGAACTCCGACCATATGTTATATCTCTGTGCCAGGAACTTGTGCCCGAACTCATGGAAAAGGAAGCTGCATACCACCAGCAGGAATGACAATCCCACGATCATCACGATGTTCATCGTCGGGTCGGCATTTAGAACGCTGTTTCTCATGATTATCGAGAACGCGATGGAGATCACGATGACCGCAGCGGCTATGTGGAGGATCTCGGTCTTGCTGAACTTGATCTTCCCCCTTTGAGCACGATAGCCGGGGTCGACCCTCCTGAGACCGTCTACTCCATCCTGCATAGAAAACGTGATAATGTTATCATTTATAAATGTGCATCAGATTGAGAAACGGGGATAGAATGGCTCAGAACATCGCGCACGGGAAGGTCGAAGAGAGATGGTGCGACGAATGCGGGACGCTGATCCTCGGAAAGAAATGTTCGTTCTGCGGTTCATCGGGAAGGACGTTCGAGATAAACAGCCCCGGCGACATACGGCCGTGCATGGGGGATTCTGTCGAGATCGTCACGGAGCTGTTCAGAAGGCATTTCGGAACGGACGATCCTATTTCCGGAAGGATGATGTTCTTCAACAAGATACCCGGCGAGGACCGGGCGGATGAGATCATTGCGCACGGAGAGGTCATCGGTGTTGCAAGATTCGATCTGAGGGACAACGCTCTCCGTTTGGAGCTTAGGCAGGCAGGCGCGGATATCTTCTCGGATGCGGCGACAAAGAACATAGTGGCAATAAAGAGCGCATCCGGACATCTGAAAGGCAAGGTCATCGCCGGCGCGGACGTATCGAAGGCGGAAGGGGAGTTCTCCCCCGGCGACCCCGTCATAGTAAAGAAAGGGAAGAAGACAGGGCCCGGCACGGCGCTGGCACATAGCGCAGATATCCAAACGTCGGAAAGGGCGGTCAAGATAAAGGATATGGATCCCGTCGAAGGGAGAAGGATATCCCCGCGGTCCGGCCGGGCGGAGTTCGTAAGGTCCAACAGGGAGCATTTGGAAAGCATCGAGATGAACGCGGTCAGCGATGTCAAGTCATTCGTATCAAAGAAAGACATTCCTATAACGGTATCCTTCTCCGGCGGGAAGGATTCCCTGGCAGCCTACGGCATAGCGTCGAAGGCGGTCGGAGACCCAATATTGATATTCATCGACACCGGGCTTGAGTTCCCGGAGACCGTCGAG
>JAKQBQ010000176.1 GCA_029574055.1 Methanobacteriota archaeon | reverse complement strand
CCGAGACGCTGAGGTCGAGGAACCTGGACATGATGGCCGCCGAACTCTACTGGAAGGTGCTGACCTTCGATCAGTATAAGGAAGTGAGGAAGAACCTGGCGGGCTCAGAGTAATTACCGAACACAGTTTTTTTGTATGCATAAGTATTTATATAACTGTTTGCACGTAAGTAGAGAGGCTGCCTCGAGGGTCAACGAATATCATTTGAATCATCAGTCTTCGCCTGCCTCGTTTCCCTGATCTTTTCGGATATTGTGGACTTGATCACCGTTGTGCATGGCCATGACTCGTCCATGTAGCCGATCATCTCGATTATGTCCGCCCTTTCATCCGTCAGCGCAATGTACACCCTGCTCATGAACATCGATACCGCATAAGGAAAATCCCTGCATATCTCCGGCCGGTCGCTCCATATCCTGCATCTGTTCTCATCGTCCAGAAAAGCGCAGGGATCCGTTCTGTAGAAAAGCAGCCTTCCGTCGGGGGTCGTGGTAAGATATTTCGTTATGAAATCGTGAAGGGACACTCCGGCGGCCTTCGCAATGCGGTCCACTTCTTCCGGACGGACGACGATGTTCGGCTGCCGGCAGCACTTCCCGCACATCTCGCAGGGAAAACCATCCTTGTAGCTCATGCATATCTCATAAGCCAGATCCAGATCCTTCTCCATCTCCGGAGATATCTACTTCAACCCGCTCAGGACGTATTTTCCCCTGTAGACCGCCATGCGAGCACTTCATCCGAATGCGTTCACGATGCCGAACATGAATGCTATCACCGACGCCATTATGCCTGCGGCGGCGAGGCCCATGTACGAAGCTTTGTCTTTGCTGTTGGGAAAATGGCTTGCGATACTGATGGAGAAACCTCCCACCAGCATCCCTACCGCCCCCAGCCCTACAGATGCTATGGCCATGCTTTCCATCATGAACACTACCGCTGTGCCAATGACGCCGCAGAACAGGGAGAGCATCCCGTACACCACAGGGTTCCTGGGGACTTGGTTGTAATCGTCTTTCATTTTCTATTACACCTTGGACACTGATTCCCATTGTCCGATAAAGATATTTCCCATCAAACCCTGCCGGCGGGCGGAAGAGGGACTCCAAACTGCCCGTGCCCTTCCTTCCGGCTATCAGCACCGTTTATGCTACGCCGGAGATCCATCCCGCAAGCATCCGAAAGGTGCTACGGACACGCCGCTATACAATGGTAATCGCGCTTGGCGGATATGAGTATCAAAAAAGCCGGATCTGGCATGTTGATCATTTACTCGGTTTGGACGTGTTTCGTTATCGAGTTTGGCCGGGTTCTCATTTGCAGAGCGGGGTAAGCTTCCCTAACGCTCTTTCATAGAACGGGAAGGCGGAAAAGGCATTCGATCCTTACCCTGACAGCGCCGAACCTCGTCGTCTCGTCCTTCCTTTCGGATCTGACGATCTCGAATCCTTTGAAGATATCCTCCATCTCCTCCACAGTGTAATACCTGTATCTGATCCCGTTGCCCCTCGTGCTCTCGCTCCCGCCTTCGGACCTCATATCCCCTACCGCAAAGGACCTCACAAAAACGTACCCCCCGGGGACCAGCACCCTCGATATCTCCTTCACCGTGCCTTCCAGCTGACCGTCGTCCAAATGTTCCAGTATATGTACCGCGGTGACAGCGTCGAAGCTTCTGTCTGCGAATGGAATATCATCGCTCTCGGCCACCACGAACTTCGCTTTCCCTTCGAATGTTTTAACACAATGATCCACAGCCGTCGGCGAGAAGTCCAGCCCGGCGACGTCCATCCCCATGCTGATAAGGGCGGAAGTGGTCTTGCCGTTGCCGCATCCAATGTCGAGGACCTTCGATCCCGGTTCGATGTCCAGGGTTATCTTCCCCATCCCCCTCCACGGCCGTTTGTGCTCCTTATAGAATTTTTCCCAGCTGTCCGCCTGACTTCCTTCTCCCCTTTGTTCCGCGGAGCCGTCCATGCGCGTGATAACACGTGATATATAATAAAACCAACATAAGGATAGCAATATCGGGTTTTGACGGTGGTTGAAAGTGTATTGGAACGAGAAAATGGAATGTATGCCTGTCGAAGAAATGAGAAAGTTTCAGTATACAGGTTTCAAGAGCCTCATAGAAAAACTGTACAATTCCAACAAATTCTACCACGACAGGATGAAAAGTGTGAACGTCCGTCCCGACGACATACGTTCCCTGGACGACGTCCGGAAGCTTCCTTTCATGTACAAACAGGATCTCCGGGATTACTATCCGACGAAGCTCTTCAATGTTCCCAACACAGACATAATCAGATTCCATGCGTCATCCGGGACGAGCGGGAAACCTACCGTCGTCGGATACACAGAGAACGACCTCAATTACTGGACAGATTCGCTTGCCAGAGCCCTTACGTCGATAGGGATCGGCGACAAGGACATCCTGCAGGTCTCCTACGGATACGGGTTGTTCACCGGAGGATTGGGGCTCCATTACGGCGCAGAGAAAGTGGGCGCGTCCGTCGTCCCCACGAGCGTCGGGAATACCGAAAGGCAGCTGGAGCTCATGCAGGATCTCGACGTAACGGCGATAGCGTGCACCCCATCCTATCTGATCCACATGAGCGATGTTGCTAACAAGATGGGCATAGACATCAAAAAGGACACCTGCCTGAAAAAAGCCGTGCTTGGCGCCGAGCCGTGGACGGAAAGCATGAGGACCAAGATAGAAAGCACGATGGGGATCAGAGCCTACGACATCTATGGGACGTCGGAAATGGCGGGCCCTATGTTCACCGAGTGCGAGGAAAGAGACGGGATCCACATCAGCGGCGACCACATGTACGTTGAGATACTGGATCCGGAAACGGGCGAGATCCTGGAGGACGGCGAGAAGGGGGAGATGGTGGTGACCATGCTGCAGAAAGAGGCTTTTCCGCTGGTCAGATTCAAGATCAGGGATATCACATCCTTGAACCACGACGTGTGCGAATGCGGAAGAACGTCCCCGAGGATATCCAAGATCACCGGCAGGTCCGACGACATGCTTATCATACGAGGCATCAACGTCTTCCCGTCGCAGATCGAGTACACATTGATGAGGATCCCGGAGATCGGGAACCAGTATATGATAGAAGTGACAAGGGACGGCGCCCTTGACAACATGAGGATAATGGTGGAGCTCAAACCGGACATGTTCAGCGACAAGGTCACCGACCTGGTGCGCCTGAGGATGCGCATAGAGTCCGAACTCAGGAAGTACCTGGAGATCGCCGCCGTGGTAGAGCTCAAAGCCCCCGGCGAGCTTCCGAGGTTCGAGGGCAAAGCAAAAAGAGTGATAGACAAGAGGGTGTTTTAATGGAGAATGAGAACATAATCACACAGCTTTCGATATTCGTCAGCAACGAACCCGGCCGTCTGGCGGCGATCGCTGAGATATTGAAGAACTTCAACATAAATGTAAAAGGATTCAACCTTGCCGAATCGTCTGAATTCGGGATATTGAGGACAATAGTCGAAAACCCCGACAGGGCGTTCGACTGCATAAGGTCAAAAGGCGTCATCGTGAAGAAGACCGACATCATCGGGATCGCGACCGAAGACTCATCGGGATCGCTCTTCGAGGCGGCGCAGATCATGGCAAAGGCAGGGATCAACGTCGAATACGGGTATTCGTACACAGGCAAGGACAGCGACCAGCTTTTCGTAAGGGTGAACGACACGGAGAAGGCCATCAAAGTGCTGAAAGAGGCCGGAGTGAAGCTCATCAAAAGATCGGAGCTGCAATAAAAATGGGCAACCTTAATGTCGCAGTCCTCGGTGCAAAGGATCTCTCAGAGAAAATAGGCAAGAAAGGCACCGTAACCGATGTGACCTTCTTCGAGATCAAGAGAGGGAATGACTCCGTCACCCTTATCGAGCCTTCCAAATACCCGGATAAGCTTTCATCGCTCTTCTACTCTGTGGGTATGTCCGAGTTTGCGATATTGGCGGTGGACAAGATCGATGCCTCCCTCGGAGAATCCATCGTGATGGCGGATCTCTTCAAAATAAGCAAAGGATGGATCATCCTCAGGAACTACATCCAAAAAGAGCAGCTTGCGCCTTTGATAACAGGGACCTCGCTTGAGAACTACATTTACATCGAAGAGGACCACATAAGAATGAGAGAGGAACTCCTTGACATCGCCCAGAAAGAGGCTCGTAAAGCCGGAAGCGGGACGTGCGGGTCCTGCCCGGTGGACAGCCATTTCAACGTCAAGGGCGTGGGGACGGTGGTCCTCGGCTCCGTTGTTGACGGGTACTTCAGGAAACACGACAAGATGCAGGTGTTCCCCATAAAGAAAGAAGTGGTCCTGAAATCCATCCAAAAGCACGACATAGATGCGGACGATGGAGTAAAGGGGGACCATGTGGGCCTTGCCCTGAGGGGAATAGAATCGGACGAGCTTGACAGAGGATACGTCCTGACCACCGACCCGTCGGTCAAAATGACCCGCAGGATCGTTGGAAAGGCGGAGCTCATAAAATACTGGCCTTCGCCGCTCAAAGAAGGGATGGTCCTCCACCTCGGACACTGGATGCAGATGGTCCCATGCAGGATCGCCGCCGTCGAAGACGGAGGCGACTTCAGGAACCCGGCCGTTACCATAGAGGTGGAATCGGACATCATACACAAGCCCGGGGACATGGCGGCGATGATGTATCTGGAAGGCGGGAAGCTGAGGATCGTTGGCTCTATAAAGCTCGAATGATCCTTCTTAGGACGAATATCGGACTTTTCATTGCCTCCATCGGTCCTTTTCTCTGCGTGTTCAGAATGAATCGGGAACGCTGAACCTGTGGAACAAAAGGCGGCGGCCAGTGCATCTATGCGTAGTTTCGGGCACCCCCCGCTTACGCTTTAATACTCAAAAAAATATTGAAGGAGTGCCCGAGTTGGGCAGTCCGGGGCTACCGGCTGCGCAATCAGCGGCAACCCCGGAACCGGCCCGGGTAGGGGGTGATCATGTATGAAACCCACTACCGGCTTCGTCCGGGTAAGGATCGTCGTTATCCTTAGGAATGTTGTGGTCATTATCGACCTTGACATCCCGTAACGACAGAGTGGCTCCCTTAAGGGGCCCGGCCCCTTCGGGGGTCGTTAAGTACACTCCGATTCTACACCAACTTACACCTTATATAACTTTTTGTCTTCAGTGCTGGCTGCACCCGCACCTGTTTCCGCACGAATCAGAACAGGACCAATTGACAATGATTTTAATATCGCCTGCAGTATGACATCTGCTGTCGATAACGGCGATCAACAATATAGGAGGTGGCAGACCCCGTGATGATGCAAAAAAATAGGTCAAAGGCAACGTACGAGATCATCATCAGGAATACGATTGTCGATCAAACCAGCAGCTATTACGGCTCTCGTTCATTCAGCATGACTTCGGATGAGCCAGGATCCCGTGCCTCCAACGTCGATGAAGATTGGCGCGACATCACAGAACGTGTTGTTGAACGCTACAAAGGTGCGCTTAAATTACTCAGCGAGTAAATTTCATCCACGCTTTAATCCGGCAATCTATTCCCAAGAGCCAGTTCCTTGGGTAAGTTATATAAGGTATCTTTCTATGTTAAGAGAAAAGCGGACAGCACTGAAGTGATACGATGGCCTTTTGGAACAAAGAGATCGAAACCATGCCCCGTGCGGAACTGGAAAAGCTCCAGCTGGGTCTTCTGAAGAAACAGGTCCGCACCATGTATGACTCCTCGAAGCTCATACACGACCGCATGAAAGAAGCCGGACTGTCCCCGGCGGATGTCACCGATCTTAAATCGTTCCACAAGCTCCCATTCATGAAAAAGACCGACTTCAGGGACAATTATCCCGACAAGCTTTTCCTGAAGCCTTATGAGGAGCTTGTCAGAGTGCACGTCTCCTCCGGGACCACCGGAAACCCCACCATCGTCGGCTACACCCAAAAAGACATGGACGATTGGGCGGAATCCCTCGCAAGGGGGATGGTATCCTTCGGGATGTCCAATAAAGACCTTATTCAGAACAGCCACGGCTACGGCCTGTTCACAGGCGGCCTCGGCGTCCACTACGCAGCGGAGAGGATCGGCGCCACTGTCCTGCCTACAAGCACCGGCGGCACAGAGAAGCAGATCAGGCTCATGAGGGATCTTCCCGTGACCGCGTTCGCCGGCACCCCATCCTATCTCTTCCACATAGCGGATGTCTGCGAATCCATGGGCGTAGATATCAGAAGGGATACGAAACTCAGGCTTGCGATCGCCGGGGGAGAGCCCTGGTCGGAGAGCATGAGGGTCAAGATCCAAAATAAGACCGGGATCAGAGTGCACAACTGCTACGGAGCAAGCGAATTTTACGGCCCGTCGTTCCTTGAATGCGAGAAACAGGCCGGTGCGCACGTATGGGCCGACATATGTTATATGGAAGTCCTCGATGAGAACGGCGACCAATGCGCAGAGGGAGAAAGGGGGGAGCTCGTTGTCACAATGCTGCAGAAGGAAACGTTCCCCCTCATAAGATATAGGATCGGGGACATATCCGCGATCGAATGGGAAAAATGCGAATGCGGAAGGACGCATCCCCGCCTGATGAGGCTCTCCGGAAGGACGGACGATATGTTAGTTGTCCGGGGGATCAACGTGTTCCCTTCGCAGATCGAAAGCGTCATCGGAGAGATACCTTACCTAAGCACATTCTACCACATAACCTTGGAGAACCAAAACTACATGGACGCTATGGTGATAGAGGTGGAGCTCAACGAATCCTCTCTGTCGGATGACATGGTGGAGCTTGCAAAGATGACCCGGAACGTCGAGGAAAGGCTCAAGAGTGTGCTGAGCATAAGTTCGAAGGTCAGGCTGGTCCTGCCGGGAAGCTTGAAGAGGTTCGAGGGCAAGTCCCAGCATGTGACCGACAACCGCAGGTACGACTGGTGATCATCCCAATATCTTTTTGGCGAATCCCTTCACTTTCTCGTCGTATTCTCCGGAAGCTATCCTTTCCTTCTTCGCAAAGGGTATCCTCAGATCCCCTTTGTAATCGATCTTGAAGAACTCGCAGAAGTCCCTGAGGCCGTTCGCCGCGTAGTCGGCAACCTCCTCTTCCGCGCCGAGCGTTATCAGAAGGGCCATCCTCTTCCCTTCCATCTCGTTGTATGAGAAATCTTCCGACCGGCAGAGGCAGTGGAGCCTGTTGAGGAATGCCAGAGTGCAGGGGGTGAGCTGCCACATGTATATCGGGGATGCTATCACCACTATATCGGACGACAGGAATTTAGGATAAAGGCCGGACATGTCGTCCTTGATCGTGCAGTGATCTTTCAGAACATTTTTCTGGCATGAACCGCAGTTCTTGCAGCCGGCGATGTCCTTTTCGAATATCCTGATCTCTTCCACTGTTGCCTTGTTGCCAACATTATCCAAGAACCGTTTTACAAGCTCCGATGTATTGCCGTTCGCCCGCGGAGACCCGTTTATAAGCAGCATTCTCATGCCTGCCGTTACGATTCCCGGATATTTATCCGTTTACGGCTTTTTGAGCATGGAGAATGATGCGCTTTGGACCGCCATCACCGCAACGCCGATGTTGAGGGGATCGTGTATGATCATTTTCGCTTTCTTCATTCCCAATTCGTCGAAGGGGAAGGGAATGCCGGGGGACGAGAATATCGTTCCATCTCTTACGTGCCTGCCGTCAATGGCTGCGGGGGATGCGTTGAACACGAGACCATGGGAGGAAAGCGCGCTTTCCACACTGTCCGCCGCCTTTATTCCGATGTTTTCTGCAAGATCGCGCATCCTTCCTTTGTCGATGTCGTATACGGTAACGGCGGCGCCCATTCCCTTCATCAGTTCAGCGGCGATGCTGCCCACCCGTCCCGCCCCAAGCACCAGGATCTCTTTTCCCGAGAGGCCTCCGGCTGCCCCCCTCAAAGCTGCGGCGTAGCCTGCGGCTGTCGAGAACGAGTTGTTGGAGAATTTTCCGTTGGATGTGTTGATCGCGATGAATTTGATGTCGTCCGCCATGAATATTATCTCTGCTTCGGCGGAAAGGGCCTCCGCAAGCCCGGTCACGTCAGCGGTCTCGGTGACGAAAGCCTCCATTCCCAGCTTCCTCACTA
>JAKQBQ010000169.1 GCA_029574055.1 Methanobacteriota archaeon | reverse complement strand
ATGATCACCTCTTCGACAACATCGGCGGAAGCGCCGGAGCGGACTATGGTTTCTTTAAGGGCAGCAGCCCCCAGATCCGTAGCCGAAAGCTTCGAAAACTGTCCTCCGAACTTTCCTCCCGCTGTCCTGCATGCGCTGAGTATTACCGCTTTAGGCACTTTCTGCCACCTCCATTCCCTTTATCGGAAGGAGCGGATCCGCGACGTCGAACTCGGCCTCCGTATGCTCCCTGATCTGCTCCAGCGTTACCTCCGGCGACTTCTCTATGAGGGTCATCCTGCCGTTTTCTATGGTAAAGACCGCGAACTCGGTGACCACCATGCTTGCCACTCCGACAGCCGTCAGCGGCAGTGTGCACTTTTTAAGTATCTTGGCCGCTCCCTTTTTTGTCGTGTGGGTGGTCGCGATGTAGACCTTCTTTGCCCCGACGACGAGATCCATCGCTCCGCCCATCCCCGGGACGCTCTTTCCGGGCACGACCCAGTTGGCGATGTCCCCGGTCTGGCTCACTTCAAGGGTGCCGAGCACCGTCGCGTCGACGTGTCCGCCCCTTATAAGGCCGAAACTCGTATCGCTCGCGAAAAAACTACCGCCAGGAAGTATCGAGATTATCCGGCCTCCGGCCCCTATACATCTTAGATCGGGTTCCGCAGGGGCCGGGCCTACGCCGATGGCTCCGTTCTCAGCCTGGAAGATTATGTGGACTCCTTCGGGAATGTAATCGGAGACTAGAGTGGGTATCCCAATCCCGAGGTTCACCACCTGTCCTTCTGTAAATTCCAGCGCTATCCTTTTCGCTATCCGTTCCTTTACGACGCATTCATCAAGTTCTGGAAGCATAGTATGAACCTCCCTTCACAACTAACATGTCAATGAGGATGCCCTGTGTCACTATCACATCCGGATCCAGCTCGCCCACATCGACCACAGAGTCGACCTCTGCGATCACTATGTCCGCGGCAGTCGCCATGGCAGGGTTGAAGTTCCGGTTCGTTCCCTTGTAGATCAGGTTGCCCATCCTGTCGGCCTTGTACGCCCTTATCAGTGCGACATCGGCCCTGAGCGGCAGTTCGAGGATGTACTTCCTTCCGTTCACTTCCAGGACCTGTTTGCCCTCCTCGACTATGGTCCCTACGCCTGTGGGCGTGAGGAACCCGCCGAGCCCGAATCCTCCGGCCCTTATGCGCTCCACGAAAGTCCCCTGCGGAGAGAGTTCCAGCTCCATCTTTCCCGAGTTGTAATACTCTCCGGTCTTCTTATTGAGCCCGACGTGCGAGGCTATGACCTTTTTGATCCTCCCTGCCGCCACCAGTTTGCCGTGGCCCACGTTTTCATAGGCAGTGTCGTTGGCTATCATCGTCAGTTCATCCGTTCCGGCATCATACAGCGCATCCACAAGCGTGTAGGGTATCCCGCCGTAGTTGAAGCCGCCGACCATGATCGTGTCGCCTTTTTTTACGCATTTCACCGCTTCCTGTGCAGAGACGACCGGTTTGATTATCTTCTTGGTCATCATACGGTCCCTCCTTCAAGTGTTTTCTTTTTCTTTCCGAAACTCTTCTGTTTTGCAAATACCGCTACGACTATCACCGTTCCTATGAGGTTGCTGAGCATGGTCGGATAGACGATAAGGAATGGTACGGCGATCAACAGGATCCTCTCTATGATGTTGACGTCATCGGCAAAATATCCCTGCACCGCTGCCGAGAGCCCGATGACCGCAATGAGCGCCGTGACGGCTGCAAAAACGATCTCGAAAACGCTCCCCTGCAGCAGAAGGCCCGGATTGTATATAAACATGTAGGGCACTATAAATCCCGCGGCAGCCACCAGAAGGGCAGTAAAGCCCGTCTTAAGCGGTTCGGATTTCGCTATGCCCGCCGATGCGTATGTGGCCAGCGCCACGGGAGGAGTTACGTCCGCAAGGACACCGAAGTAGAGACAGAAAAGGTGTGCCGAGAACATGGGGACCCCCATCTGGGCCAGAGCCGGTGCCGCAAGTGTCGAAGTTATGATGTACTGCGCCGTCGTAGGCACGCCCATCCCGAGTATTATCGAACCTATCATCGTGAGGAAGAGGGCAAGCGGGAGTATCCCCTGAGACATGCTCAGGACGAAGGATGAGAACGCGAGCCCCAGTCCTGTGATAGCAATGACTCCTATCACTATGCCCGAGCAGGCGCATGCCGCCGCAACGTCCACGGCTCCCGTGCCGCCCGATATCATGGCATCGATGATCCTCTGCGGGGTCATCCTGTGTTCCTTGTCACCTATCCACGATGCGGCCACGAGCGCGACGATCGACCAGAAGACAGCCATCGTCGGTGAGTAGCCGAAAGCAAGGAAGACGACGAGCAGTATTATCGGAAGGAGGAGGTGCCATCCCTGACGGACGACTTTCCTGACGTTCGGGAGCTGTTCATCGGTAAGCCTCGGCATGCGCTTCTTCCCCGCCCTGAAGTGGACCATCGCACCTATCGAAATGAAGTAGAGGGTCGCCGGTATCGCCGCCCCTACGACGATCTCCCAGTAAGAGACCCCGAGGAACTGCGCCATTATGAAGGCCGCCGCGCCCATGACAGGGGGCATGACCTGCCCTCCCGTGGAAGCGGCCGCGACAATGGCCCCCGCGAACTCGGGAGAGTAGCCCGAATGCTTCATCAGCGGGATCGTGAACGCTCCGGTCGTGACCGCGTTTCCGCAAGAACTTCCCGAGACCATGCCCATGAAGCCGCTTGCCGTT
>JAKQBQ010000161.1 GCA_029574055.1 Methanobacteriota archaeon | reverse complement strand
GCATTCTACGGATGCCACTTCCTCAAGCCGAGCGACGTCAAGCAGCTTGGAGACACCGAGAACCCCCGCATACTGGACGACCTCATCGAGGCCACCGGCGCGGTAAGCCTGCCGAGGAAGCAGAAGAACCTCTGCTGCGGCGCGGGCGGAGGGGTCAGGGCGGCCTTCGGGGACGTTGCGAAAGAGTTCACCAAAACGAACCTGGAGAACATGAAGGAGTCGGGCGCACAGTACATCATCGACATATGCCCCTTCTGCCACCTTCAGTTCGACTCGAGCGAGAAGGACCTCGGATTCAACATCCCGGTCATACACCTCTCGCAGCTCTACGGCATCGCCATGGGCATGGACGAGGAAGAACTCGGACTGTCGGCGCACCTTGTGCCCGTAAAACTCTAAACAAAAAAGGGGCGCAAGCCCCCATACGATCTTTTTTCTTCTATCGGTGCTCACAGCAATGATTAAACGGCCGCTGTTCCATCCTTGATTAGGGATATGTTATCATGGCAATGATCAAAGCAGCGTCCGCGGTGGAGGACGTAAAGATATTCCTCCGCGGAGCGGAGATAAAACGCAGGATGGTCCTCGACGTCGAGGAAGGGAAGAACACAGCGGTGTTCGACGGCCTTCCGCAGGATGTCAGGCCGGAGAGCATCAACGCGTCGGTCGAGAAAGGGGGGATCCTGATATCGGCCGATTTCGAGATGGAGAACTTCAGAGAGCCCGTAGTGAGCAAGGATCTGAAAAAACTCGAAGAGAAATACAAAAAGCTGAAGGAAGAGATCCGAGAAGAGAACAGCAAGCTGGATATCCTGAACTCGGAAGAGAAGTTCCTGGAGAACAACAGGAAGATAGGCGGAAGGTCGGGATTCGACATGGATGAGCTGAAGGAAGCGGAGAAGTACTTCAGGGGAAGGAAAGAAGAGATAAACTCATCTAAACTGAAGGTTGAAAGCAGGTTGGAAGACCTCATGAAGGAGTTCGAGAGGATGACCAAAGAGATGAGCGGCCGTCCCCCGGAAGTGGTGAGGTATGCCGGGAAGATATCCGTCGATCTGTATTCCGAAAGCAAAGGGCAGGCCGAGGTCGTTGTATCATATTACGTGAACAACGCATGGTGGAAACCCATCCACGAGATAAGGATGAACGAGATCGGCGATCCCATCGTCCTGAACATGAAAGGCAGCATCGTCCAGAACACCGGCGAGGATTGGGACAACGTGAACGTCAAGCTCTCGACGGGGAACCCCATGCTGGGGAACCAACAGCCCATTCTACGTCCATGGTACATAAACTTCATATCGGCCAAGACCCCAAGGTTCGCGGTAGGGGCGTACGACGAAGATATGTTGATCATGCCGAGCATGGCGGAGGTTTCCGAAGAAAAAATGTTGCAGCGCGCCGCCCCGTCCGCAGCGGTCGCGGAATCCAATACCGCCGTTGAGTACACGCTCCCTGCCCCGTTAGATATCCCATCGTCGAACAAGCCCAGCAAGGTGGAGCTGCAGAAGCATGTCCTTGAAGCGGAAGTGTTCTACTACTGCGTAAGCAAGCTGGACACCGACGCGTTCCTCATTGCGAAGATAAGCGGATGGGAATCCCTCAACATGATCGAGGGGGAGGTGAGCATCTTCCAAGGCAACGAGTACGTGGGCAAGACCTATCTCAACCCTGCGGAAATGGATGACGACATGGAGATATCCCTCGGAAGGGATAAAGGGGTGATCGTCACCAGGGAGAAAGGCAAGGACATGACCAGCAAAGGCATGATCGGCAAGAACAAGAATGCGCTCCGCGAGTGGATCATCACAGTGAGGAACACAAAGAGCAAGAGCATCAAGATGAAGCTCATCGATCAGCTGCCGATATCGACGGACGGCGAAGTGACGGTCGATGCCGTTGAGATATCCGGTGCGGAGCACGATAAGGAGACAGGCATTCTCACGTGGACCATGGAGATACCTGCGGGAGGATCGTCGAAGAAGGTTCTGAAGTATGAGGTATCTTATCCGAAGACCGGCACTGTGTATCTCGACTGAAGAAACAGCGGCCGCAAGGCCGCTCCTTTTTTTAATATATCCGGACAAACGGTCATAAAGAGCATCATGCGGAATGCGAATTGCGATTAATCTATAGGGAATCTGTAAAAATTATACCGAAAATACGTATTTATTGCATCAATGTGCATCCATACATATTAAACACTAACGTTATTTCTTCATTTAGACTGTAATATTCTTTGAAATAATGTAAGTAATTGGACACATCTTAAATATCAGTTATGCTTAATATATAGTAATCGTGCTCTTTCATGAGTACAAAAGGGGGGCTGAATAGAATGAAAATCAGAATCGGAGATAAGGGACGCGTTCCCACATTTTTGATAGCCTTGGTAGTGATGCTCTTGATCGCAGTGCCTTTCACGGCGGTCGAGTTCAATGCAGGGGGCTCCTACGGGGCTCCGCAGGGCAACATAAAATACCACGACGGCTCAGGCAGCGTCATCAGGACAGATAACGGAGAGATAGGCGGGCAGATCGAGATACTTTTCGACGATCCTCCGGTAAAGAGCGGATATGCGTTCATGGGATGGTCTGAGACCTTCAACAGCAGCACCGCCGAATACACCGTATACGACACCTTTTATGAGAAAGATCAGGTGAACCCGGGCTCCGGCAAGAGGCTCGTAACGCTCACAAAGACCGGTCTGGACCTCTATCCCGTCTATAAGGCAGTGGATTACACCATAGGCGATGGGACTGTGCCGGTCGATCTTACGGCATCGAACACGGATCTGATCGAGATATCGTACGGGGGATCCGGAACGTACCTAATCTACAAGAATGGCATTCAAGTAGGCGTGGGCAGCGTGATACTGCTCTCAGGGAACTACGCCGCCGCCGGCGCAGCTGTGAAAGGATTAAGGATATCTGTGGATTCCACATACCGGTTCCAGCCTCTTTTCTTGATCATGGACGGCTTCGTAACCACTCAGAATTTCAATTTGACCACGAACGTCACTGACAACAACATCGTCAACCCGATCAACATAGACAACGACTCGTGGGTGGTGATCCAATATCACGGGACCAACTCGATAACGACCGTACACCCTGATTCAGCGCTCATAAGAGTGACGTCCACCCCCCCCAGGTACTGCTGCACTATATCTGCAGGGAATGGGAGGCGCGACCCTCACACTCACTAAAAACTCCAACGTCGATCAGCCCGGAGGCGCAATGATAGGCGGCAACGGATACGGCAGATCCTCCAACTGTCCCCTCAAAGACGGAGAGGACGCAGGAGATATCAACATCGAATCCGGGAACTTGTTCATCAGCGCGACGACCACCGCCGATTACCTTTACACTACGGCAATAGGCGGCGGAGGGGCGCACTACAACGGCGGCACCGGCGTAAAAGGCGGCACCGGCGGGACCATCAGCATCCGCGGCGGCACCGTAAGCATAAACCTCTACACCAACGACTACATCTTCGGCGCCGGCATCGGCGGAGGCCCAAGCTACAGGGGCAACGGAGGGGCCGGCGGGACCATAACAATAACCGGCGGCACCGTCAACATAATCCACGGGTCGGACAACGTGGTCGGCGGCGCAGGCATCGGCGGAGGGGGAGTCTACTCCACAGGAGCGGCCGGGAACAGCGGGGCAATAAGCATATTGGGCGGTTCGGTCTCTGTCGTAAGACAGCATTATTCCGGGACCGGCTTCGTCACCAACATCAACGGCGCCGGCATCGGCGGAGGGGGATTGAGAGAGAACGGCATCGGAGCGGGTTCAGCCGACATCCTCATTGACGGCAAGGACACAGTTGTAACGATAAGCATGCCTCTTACCGGCGGCAACAGCCGCATATACGGCGCGGGCATCGGCGGAGGCGGATGCTACAGCAACGGGGCTGCGGGTTCGGCCAACATCACCATAAACAACGGTACGGTAAGCGTCAGCAATATCGGGGCTCACTATATCGTAGGCGCAAGCATCGGCGGCGGAGGATCGAACAACAATAACGATACGGGCATAGGGAATGTGACCATCAACGGCGGGAACGTCTATGCGAGCCAGTGGGACAACGACAGCACTGATACCTTATACTCGGCGGCG
>JAKQBQ010000142.1 GCA_029574055.1 Methanobacteriota archaeon | reverse complement strand
TAAGATGGCACACGTCGCAGCTTGGAAGAAGGACATGGTGAGCGAGATCGTCAAGGACATCATGGACAACCCCGTCATAGCGGTGGTTGACATGCATGGCATCCCCGGACAGCAGGTCCAGTCAATGAGGGCCGGGCTCCGTGAGCACGCCAAACTCAAGATGACCAAGAACAATCTTATGCTTCTGGCACTTGAAGAGGCCGCAAAACAGAGACCGGGCATCGAGGCACTTAAGGACGCTGTACACGGGCAGTGCGCCATAATCGCAACGGACATGAATCCGTTCAAGCTTTACAAAAGGCTTGAGGCGACGATGACGCCCGCTGCCGCGAAACCGGGAGAGTTGGCGCCTATGGACATAATAGTCCGCAAAGGCCCCACGCCGTTCGGTCCGGGTCCGATCATCGGTGAACTTCAGAAAATAGGCATTCCGGCCGCAGTTGAGGCCGGGAAGATAGCAGTCAAGAAGGATACGACGCTGGTGAAATGCGGGGAACCGATCCCGGCACCGGTGGCCGCGATGCTTCCGAAATTGGAGATACTTCCGATGATCGTGGGAATGAGCCTTAGGTCGGCCTACGAAGACGGGACGATCTACAACAAGGATGTGCTCGCGATACCCGAAGGCTACTATTCAACAATGTTCGCTACGGCCGCGCATGACGCCCGCGCATTGGCGATCGGCATTTCGTATTGCACGAAGGAAACGATCGTACCGCTTGTCGTAAAGGCGTTCAGAGAGGCAATGGGCCTTTCGACATCGGCCGCGATACCGACCAAAGATAACATCAAGATACTTCTTGCGAAGGCAGACAGTCAGATGCTTGCCGTAGCTTCCGTGTCAGGATACAGCAACGATGCCATTGCAGCCAGGATTAACTCGGCGGCAGCGGCCGTGGCAGTAAAACCTGCAGCGGAATCCGCAAAAGCGGAACAGAAAGTTGAAGAGAAAGAAGAAGAACAGGTCAGCGAAGAAGACGCAGCAGCTGGCCTGAGCGCATTATTTGGCTAAAAGGAGTTGAAACAAATGGAGTATATTTACAGTGCAATGGTTCTCTACTCTGCTGGCAAAAGCATAACCGAGGATGGCGTAACCGCGATCCTCAAGGCAGCAGGGATAGAAGCAGACGCAGCTAAAGTCAAGGCACTGATCGCATCACTCGAGGGAGTCGACATAAAGGGGGCCATCGCATCGGCCGCCGTCGCAGCCGCACCTGCACCCGCAGCAGCGGCGCCCGCAGCCGGAGCCGCAGCGGCACCCGACGCAGCGGCAAAGCCGGAGCCCGAAGAGGAACCCGCGGTCAGCGAAGAGGACGCAGCAGCAGGCCTGAGCGCTCTGTTCGGATGAACGGGAAGTTTATCTCGACAAGACGAAACCTCTTACACAACATCTTTATTTATCGTGCTTACTCTTTACAGCATTAACATGGACCCGACTGAGAAGATAATTGTCAGGCTCGAGCCGGATACGATGGCCATCCTTCAGGCGCTCGTCGACAGAGGAGAGTATGACAGTTTGTCGGAAGGTGTGTCCGACGCCATAGACAAATTGATCGCGTCAAAGTTCACTCCCAAAGAGATAGCGAAGATACTGAACGAGCAGACAAGGGCGAAGCCGATAAAGATGGAGTCGCTGCTCACCGACGACGATCCGGAATCTATGGACGAGGCGGTCAGGAAAGCCGTCAGAGAGTACGTCAGGTCAAGGATGGACTCGGAGGAATGACCCTTGGCGGGGAGGACGCTGGTCATCGGTTCCGGCGGCGCCGGCCAGAACACCGTTTCGAGGATACCGTCCTCTCTGAATATACCGATAGTAACGATCAACACCGGAGACCACGGCTCTACCATATCCATGGCGGGCGGGAACGTGGAAGGATGCCGGGGGGACCAGGACCTCGGCTGGGCGCTCGCCCACGATTATAAGGATGACATATGCCGCGCGGTCGCCGGGTACTCGAACGTTATCGCCACCGCAGGGCTCGGCGGGGGGACCGGTTCCGGGACCATCCCGATCATCGAGGAATGCGTCAAGGAGAACAGGTCGAAGATGATCTCTGTTGTAAGCATACCCATGCACTTCGAGGGGCCGCGCAGGGAGACCGCCATGAGGCAGATGAGAAGGATAATCCAGATATCGGACAGGACGATCCTTTTCGACATCGACAAGATGCCCGCAAGGGGCGGCAGCTCGCTTCCTATAAACAAAGCCATAGCCATGGCGGACGAGATGATGAAGGAAGCGATAGTCAGGATATACAACATGCTGGAAGGCCCGTTCTTCAGCACCCTCAGCGAGAAGGTCTACACAATAGCATACCGCTCCTCCCCGGACCCCGCCGAAGCGGCGATCGCCGCGATGGACGAGTACCTCTTCGACGCAGACCCGACCTACGGCAAGATAATCGTGACATCTGACTCAATAATAAACAAGGCGGATTCGGGGAACATATCTACGGCTATAGGCAACATGACCGGGATAATCCCGGAAGTGGTGCCGGGCAGGGGAGAGGAGGATCACGGGATCCTGCTGTTCATTCCCATTTCTTACCGTTCTTTATTATCTTCGACGCGTCTCCAAGTATCCCCATGATGGTGTTGTACTCGTATTTGGTGGGGATCGACCGCCCCATCATGCGCCTGAACATGACCGATGTGTCCGCTCTTCTGTGTTCCGGATAATCTATCGCCTCCATCAGGTCGTCGAAAAAGCTGAACATGTATTCTTTCTCCTTCCTCTCGGCAGGCTCCGGCCTCCTCGCGGAATTCCCATGCTGGAACAGCTCATACATTATCACCGCCGCAGCGTGGGAGAGGTTCAGGACAGGGTATCTTTCGCATGCCGGGATATGGATGAGGAGATCGCATTTGTTCAATTCTTCCTGGAAAAGGCCGGTATCCTCCCTTCCGAAGACCACTGCTATCTTCTCGCTGTATCCGGAGACCTGCTGGGCGAATTCCCTTGCGGGAAGAGGTATTCTTGTGTAATTCCTATCTCCTTTCGTCGTTATCCCGCTCGTGCCGGCGACAAGGAAGCAGCCTTCGACCGCCTCATCCAGCGTATTCACCGAAACCGCCCCATCCAACACGCCGGAGCCGTGCTTTGCCCGGCGGTATGCTTCGTCGCCGATGCCGCAGGGATCCACGAGATACAGCTCCTCGATATCGAAGTTCGCCATCGATCTGGCGACGGCGCCGACGTTCCCCCCGAACTTGGGGCCGACAAGGACTATCCTTACCAAAGGCATGCGGCCTTCCAGAACATAAATCTATATCAACTGTGCGCTTATGCGATAATGTGAACATACCTGCAGACCATCCACGCTACAGATCGCTGATGGTAAGGGAGAGGTTGTCTGAGCTTGTCGACAAGGGGCTGGTGACCAAGACCGGCCTCGTTTCCCACGGCAGAGGGGAAGCCTTCGATTATCTGATGGGGGAGAGGAGCCCCGCTCCGGCCTTGAAGGCGGAGAGGGCGGCCGCGGCATACCTTCTGAGAGCGGAGAACCCCGTCGTCTGCGTGAACGGCAACGCAGCCGCGCTGGATCCCGAGAACCTTATTGTTTTGGCGAAAGAGATCCCTGCAAAGATCGAGGTCAACATCTTCCATAGGACCGAAGAAAGAATGGGCCTCCTCGTATCATTCCTTGAGGAGAACGGGGCAGAGAACGTCCTCGGCATGTATCCCGACTCAAGGATCCCCGGGCTGAGCTCCGACCGTGCGTTATGCACAAAAGAGGGGATATACGATTCGGATGTGATCCTGGTCCCGATAGAGGACGGGGACAGGGCGAAAGCTTTGGCGGACATGGGTAAGATAGTGATTTCCATCGACCTCAACCCTCTTTCAAGGACATCCAAGACAGCGGCGGTCTCTATCTCCGACGAGATGACCAGGGCGCTGGAGAACATCATCCGCTATGTGAAGGAGATGAGGGGCAGGCAGGATATCATCAGTGAAGCGATAAGCTCATTCTCCAACGAGGATAACAGAAGGGAGACGGTCGAAGAGATATGCTCTTTCCTCATGTCGGAATTCAAGGAGGTGCGTGAATGAACGAAATGCTTGAAAAGGGCAGCCTGAAGCTGAAGTGGGCATACAGGAACATGCCTGTGATGAGAGAAATAGATAAAAGATTCCTCGAAGAGAGGCCGTTCGAGGGCGTAAAGATAGGGATGGCGCTCCACACAGAGGCGAAGACCGGGATATTGGCGGTAGTTCTGACTAACGGGGGAGCAAAGGTGCGGCTTGCGAGCTGCAACCCCCTCTCCACCGACGACACCGTGGCGCTGGCACTTGAGGAAGAATACGGGATCGAAGTGTACGCGAAGAAAGGGGAGACCCAGGAAGAGTACTATTCGAACCTGAACAAGGTGCTCGACCTCGGCCCGGACCTGATAATAGATGACGGCGCGGACGTCATCGCAATGGCCCACACGACCCGCAGGGACGCGGTCAAGAAGATAAAAGGGGCGAACGAAGAGACCACCACCGGCGTCGCCAGGCTCAAGGCGATGGCCGCCGCCGGTAAATTGGAGTTCCCGGTGATATCGGTTAACGACGCGAAGGTGAAGTACCTGTTCGACAACAGGTACGGCACCGGCCAGTCGGTTTTCGACGGGTGGATGAACGCAACGAGTCTGGTGGTCGCCGGCAAGCGTTTCGTGGTCGCCGGCTACGGATGGTGCGGGAAAGGGATAGCGATGAGGGCCAAGGGGCTGGGGGCCGCCGTGACCGTATGCGAGGTGGACCCCGTCAAGGCGATAGAGGCTAGGATGGACGGCTTCGAGGTGATGAGGATGATCGACGCTGTGCGGACAGCGGATATGCTGGTCACCGCCACCGGCTGCAGGGACATCATCAAGGAAGAGCATTTTGCGGCAATGAAAGACGGCTGCATCATGGGCAACGCCGGACACTTCGACAACGAGATCAACAAAACGGACCTGGAGAGGTCGGCCGCATCAGCGAATAAAGTGAGAGAGGCAGTTGTCGAATACAGAATGAAGGACGGAAGGAAGCTGTACCTGATCGCCGAAGGCAGACTGATGAATCTGGCGGCCGGGCAGGGGCATCCGGTGGAGATAATGGACACAAGCTTCGCCGCACAGGCCCTAAGCGCCGAATATTTGCTGGAGAAAAGCCCGGAGATGGAGAACAAGGTCTACGACGTCCCGGAAGCCATCGACACAGAGATAGCGGGCATAAAGCTGCGCTCGATGGGCATAACCATCGACACGCTGACGGAAGATCAGAGAAGATACATATCCAAATGGGAAGAGGGAACCTGAACCATGAGAATAGCGATAATGACTGACAGCTACCTGCCGACGAGGGACGGGGTGGTCACGGCGGTCATGACGCTCAGCAAGACCCTGACCGACCTCGGGCATACGGTGTTCATCATCGCCCCCGACCCCGGAGAGGGGCAGAGAGAGCCAGGGATCCACTACTTCCCGGCCATGAGGTTCAGGAAATACCCCGACTACTTCCTGCCGGTATTCCCCTCTAACAAGAGGGAACTGATAGAGTCTCTGGATATAGACATCATACACATACACGGAGTGGCGTTCATGGGGCTGAAAGGGCTGATGGTCTCAAGATCGACAGGCATCCCCTCGGTCGCAACTTACTGCACCAACGTCGCCGATACAATGGAGTTCTACTCGCCTCTGCCCCTGCCGATGGAAGTGCAGTCGAAACTGGCGTGGATCTATATGAGGAACTTCCTGAAGAGGCCGAGCTGCATCATCGCACTGACCCCGGCCACGCTCACCGAATTCAAGGAGAACAGGGTCCGTACGAAGCGCACGGAGGTCATACCCGTAGGGATCGACGTGAACAGGTTCAGGCAGGGGCTCGACGGTTCCGGAATAAGAAAAAGGCACGGCCTTACTGACGAGAGAGTAGTGATACATGTAGGAAGGGTCTCCTTCGAAAAGAACATAGGGGTGCCGATAAAGGCAATGAAGAGCCTGCCGGACGATGTCAGGTTATTCGTGGTCGGCAAAGGGCCGGCGCTTCAGGAGATGAAAGATCTGGCATCCAAGGAGGGGGTGGAGGACAAAGTGATATTCACGGGGTTCGTCCCGGACGATGAGCTCCCCCTTTATTATTCAGCGTCAGACGCGGTGGTCTCCGCGTCCAGGTTCGAGACGCAGGGCCTGACCATCGCAGAGGCCATGGCGTGCGGCCTTCCTGCGGCATGCGCCGACGGAAGGGCGTTCCTGGATGTTGTGGAGGAAGGAGTGAACGGATACTTCTTCAAGGATACCCCGGAAGATTGCGCCGAAGCAATGATAAAATGCCTGGACAACAAGGACGCGATCGCATCGGACGCAAGAAGGATCGCCGAATCGTACTCGATGGAATCGACGGGAAGGAGAATGGTCTCTTTGTACGAAGATGTCGTCAGCAAAAAGAAACGCGCCGGCGGTTTTGTAAAACATTAATAACCATAATCGATACCAGATGCATGACTGCCGGGAGACCCTTTCTATCCGTTTACGGGCATGTGACCGTAGACCAGATAATATCGATCAAAAGATTCCCGGAGATAAACGAGTCCGTGGATGTGATCTCGAAGAGCACGACCCTCGGAGGAACAGGGACGAACATAGCAATGACCGCGGCAAGGCTGGGCGTCCCCACGGCAATATGCGCTTTTGTGGGAGAGGACTTCCCCCATCGTTATGAGGATGAGATGAGGGGTTCCGGGCTGATAATGGACGAGCTGGTGCGGGTCAAGGGATACGAATCGTCCCAAGCGATAGTCATCAACGACTCGGAAATGCTGCAGCGGGTGATATTCCATCAAGGCCCGCAGGGATGTGCCAGCAAACTCAATAACATGCTTATGGAGAACGCTTCGAGATCCTCCCACGTGCATTTTTGCACAGGAGAGCCGGACTATTACATATCGATAATGGAAGCGATATACGGGAAAGGCCCGAAGATATCCATGGATCCTGCCCAAGAGATATACAAAATGTGGAATAAGGAGAGGATCGGGAAGGCCTTGAACCTCTCTGACTCGATCTTCTGCAACGAGTATGAGGCGAGAGTGATCGAAAAGAACCTTGGGATAAAGGACGTGATGGAGATCGACGAGGCCTTGGTGGTCCGTACAGAGGGAGACAGGGGCAGCACCGCAAAGATCGATGGGGAGGTCGTACGCATTCCCTTGATAGAGGGAAAGGGATACGTCGACGCCACCGGGGCGGGGGACGCTTTCCGGGCAGGCTTCTACTGCGGCCTGTACAACGGATACGGGATACATGAGTCCCTGATCCTGGCATCGGCAACGTCGTCGTTCATAGTCGAGAAAGTGGGAGCGCTTACGAACACACCGAAATGGGACGAGGTGTTGGAACGCGCCGAGAGATACCTGTGATAAGATGATGATCGCTATAACCGGCACGCCCGGGACCGGAAAGACCCGTCTCGCGGAGGAACTCGGGGCAAGGGGATATTTCGTTCTGGATATCAACGAGCACATACGGAACAAAGGGCTCCTCGAGGAGAAGGATGAGGACAGGGACACATACTGCGTGGACGTGGATTCCCTCGATCTCTCCTTGGATGAATATAGGAGCAACGGAACGGTCTTGATCGAGGGGCACATCGCCCACTGTGTCGAATGCGATCTGATAATAGTGCTCAGGTGCGCTCCGGAAGTTCTTGCAGAGAGGCTTAGAGAAAGGGGGTACGCTGAACCGAAGGTCATAGAGAATGTTCAGGCAGAGATCCTGGACGTGATATTGTGCGAGGCATCGGAAGCGGATGTGCCGGTATGCGAGTTGATATCATCGGACGAGAGTACGCGTTCCATCGCAGACAAGGTCGAGGACATAATAAAAGGGAATACCGATAAATACGGACCTGGCAATGTAGATTGGACGGAGGAACTCGAGAAATGGTTCTAGACGGACAGAGGAACAAAGTCGACTTCGCTTTGGCCCCGGTCGCCAAGAGGCTGATCAACGTCAACCCCAACATCATATCGTGGATAGGGCTACTGCTCGCGTTCCTTTCCGGTCTGCTGCTGTATCTCAGTTTCGAACAGCATTATCTTCTCCTCGTAGGGGCGGCCGTCGTCCTCATATCGGGATACTTCGATGCGCTGGACGGCAAGGTCGCAAAGCTTGCCGGAAAAGCATCCTTGAAGGGGGACTACTTGGATCATGTGTTCGACAGATATGCGGACGTTTTCATGATAGGCGGGGTGGCCGTGAGCGCCTGGTGCAACCCGTACCTGGGGATGCTGGCACTTGTGGGTGTACTCTTGACATCATACTTAGGGACCCAGGCTCAGGCGGTCGGAGCGCCGCGTTTGTACGCGGGGCTGCTGGGAAGGGCGGACAGGGTGGTCCTAAGCACATTGTTCCCGATAATTCAGTTCG
>JAKQBQ010000137.1 GCA_029574055.1 Methanobacteriota archaeon | reverse complement strand
GGTCATGGTCCGCATAATATTTGATTTGTATTCTTGGGCACTATTATTAAGGGATCGCGTAATATACCGTCATGGTCAAAGTGAGCGGAGCGGCATCCGTAGCAATGAACCTCATCGGCTTGATACTGCTGGCAGTCGGGGCGTTCGGCATCTTCTTCACCTCATCCCATAACCTGACGATACAGATATTCTACATGGCCGCAGGGATAATCCTCATTATCGCCTCATCCGTGCTGATCCAAATGGAGGGATCGAGGCTCAGGAAAGAGGATAACGAGTATCGGAGATTCGAGGAGATAAAAATGGAAGCCCGCCGCGTGCCGAACGACCTCAAGGACGGCTATCTTATCGATTATACAGCGGACCCATGCAATGCGGTCAGCTACAGAAGCAATGAACCCGAACCAACGCAGACGGATTGCGGATGCAGGGCGGACGAGGACGTTGTGATAATCTATTCCAACTGAGGATAATACAACACAAAGGGGTGGCAAATGAAAACAAAATACGTAAGACCGCAAACCCCCGGCGAGGATAAAAGAATGAACCTCTTAGTCGGGAGGAGATCATCGGCATGATCATCACCTTTGTTGTCACATTTACCATTTTGGCGCTGGTACTGTGGGTCTGGTGATCGAATGTCCGGAAAGAAGGCTTTGAACGGAGACATGCTCTACCTGATATTCGACACGGCCAATATGCACAGATGGAACGACCATCTGCGGACCATCGACTTAACAGAACTCGATAAGCAGGCGCACAAGGCCGCCATCGCCTGGGTGCTTGGGAAGTACGAAGAGACGGAGACGGGGGCAAAGCTCGAATGGGTAAAGATAATAGAACATTCTCTTTTCTCCCTCATACAAAGGTCAGTCATGACCGATCTGAAACCTCAGGTATTCCACAGGATATTGTCGGAAAGGTCCGAAGAGGTCAACAAATACGTTCTGAGATGCTTCGACGAGAATGTGCCGGATGCAGACCCCAAATTCAGGTCAAGGCTTGAAGCCTACCTTCATTCCGATAAGGACTCGAAAGAGGACGACATAATCCGCGCGGCGCATTATCTCGCTACGAAATGGGAGTTCAAGACCATTTACGACGCGAACCGCTTTATGTATGGGATAGAGAACACCAAAAAGGAGCTGGAGGAGCAGCTGCAGCAGCATCAGGATCTTGTCGGGGTAAGGAAGCAGGCGGACGACAAGAGCACTTTTGATTTCATCGATCTCATCGGGCAACTCAGATTCCAGCAGAGATGGGCAAGATCCCCCAGAGTGCCGGGGACAACCGTCCTCGGACATTCTCTTATGGTTGCCGATATGATATTCCTCAACGACATCGACAGGAATGCCGGAAGCAAACAGATCTACAACAATTTCTACACGGCATTATTCCATGACCTTCCCGAGGTCCTTACGAAGGACGTCATCAGCCCGATCAAGGCGAACGTTGACGGTCTGGCACATCTGCTGGAATCTTATGAGAAAGAGCTTGTCCAATCCAAGATAATGCCTCTTATCCCGAGTTCTTGGCATGATGAGATAGAATTCATGGTCTACGATCCCTTCACCGACGTCGACGACGGAAGATTCGGAAAGAGGACGGGCAGGGACATAAAGACCTGCGATATAATGGCCGCATACATCGAAGCGAAAGCGTCGATATGCTACGGCATATCCTCGAAGGCCCTCCGCGACGGCGAAGCCGAACTGAGAAAAAAGCTGGAAAGCAACGGATCGGGGATCGGGGCGAAAGAGATAATCGAACGGTTGGACGTCATCCTGACATGATCATCCGATGATCTCTTTTCCTCTCATGTATTTCCTCAAGACCTCCGGCACGGTCACCGTGCCGTCTTCATTCTGATAGTTCTCAAGGATCGCCACCATCGTCCTCGGAAGGGCGAGCCCGGAGCCGTTCAGGGTGTGGATGAACTCGCTTTTGAGATGAGGTTCCGGCCTGAACTTGATGCGCGCCCTTCTTGCCTGGAAGTCGGTGAAGTTGGAGCATGACGAGGCCTCAAGCCAAGCATCGTTGGCGGGTGCGTGAAGCTCTATGTCGTAGCATTTGGAGCAGGAGAAGCTCATGTCCCCAGTGCAGAGGAGAAGGACGCGGTACGGGAGATCCAAAGCGGTGATCAATTCTTCAGCGTCCCCCCTCAGCGTCTCCAGGACATCGTAGGAAGTGTCCGGGTGGACGAACCTCACCATCTCCACTTTGTTGAACTCGTGGACCCTGATTATTCCCTTAGTGTCAGCATGCTTCCCCACTTCTCTCCGGAAGGAGGGGAGGTATGCGGTGTAGAGTATGGGAAGATCATCTTTTTCGAATATCTCGTCCATGAAGAGATTGGTAACAGGCACCTCTGCGGTGGGGTTGAGGAACATCTCATCCTTTTCCATATAGTACATGTCCTCTTTCAGGTTGGGATACTGTCCCGTGCCGGTGAGGGCGGCCTTGTTCACCACGACAGGGGGGAACACTTCGGTGTAGCCTTGGTCGGCGTGCGTGTCCAGGAAGAAATTGATCAGCGCGCGCTCGAGGCGCGCGCCGTCCCCTTTCAAGCAGTAGAAGCCGCTGCCGGCTACTTTCACACCTCTATCGAAATCTATTATATCCAGAGCCTCGGCGATCTCCCAGTGCTGCTTCGGGACGAAGTCGAATTTTCTTTTTTCTCCGTGTTCATACACAACGACGTTCTCGGTGTTGTCCTTCCCTATCGGCACGGACGAGTGGGGTATGTTCGGGATGTTGAGGATGCATTCATCCCTAATGGCCTCCAGCTCTGCCATCCTGGCATCGTTCTCTTTGATCTTGTCGCCGACGCTCCTCATCTCCGAGACCTTGGCCTCTTTCTCTTCGCCCTTCATTTTGGGGATCTGGACGGAAACCTCGTTCCTTACTCTCCTGAGGCGGTTGTTCTCGTCGGTAAGCATCCTCCACTCGGAATCTGCGGATAGGAATTCGTCCAAGATCCCGGTGTCCTTGTTCCGGTTGATAAGCATCTGCCTGATCATGTCGGGCTGTGTTCTTATTATGTTGACGTCAAGCATACCCACACCTCAGAATTTCTTTTGGCTGAGCGAGGTCCATGTGCGTTTGTCGGTAAGCACGACCACGCCGCCTCTGACATCCACTATGACGGAGTTCGTGGAGGAGGCAAGCTCTTCGGCAATGTCCTTGGGGGCGCCGTCCGTTGTTCCGAGCACCTTCACTTTGATCAGGCGGGCCTTCTTCAGCTGGGCGGTTATCTCGTTCAGGACGCCTTCGTCTATTCCATCCTTCCCCACATGCACAGTGGGGCTGAGGTCCTTGGCGCGCCTCATCAATTCTTTCTTCGCTTCTTTTTCCGTCATTTTTCTTTCTCCTTTCTGTAGGGCATCCTTCTCAGTTCGCCGCAGCGCAGGCAGGTGGTCACCACTTTCTCGGACGTCAGCCTTACTGTGCAGTTGGTCCCCGGGACGAGAGGGATCAGGCATTTCTTGCAATACTTGAAGTCCTCAGGCATCTTGGCCTTCGTCTTCTTCCCGATGTTCCTTGCCAATGTGACGTATCTTACCGCGAGATCCTCCCTTCCATTTGCCAGGGCCTCTATGGACAGCTCCGCGAGTATCGAAACGCGCTCTTCGCCGATACCGACGGCCGCTTTTTTGGAGATACGCTTTTTCGACATTGTTTCATGATGTGAGTTATGATACGGATATAAAGATTATCTGTTTTGGCGCGGCACGCCGTAAATGAGCCGATCTTCCTCCGGAGGCGTTCGGCTGAGGCAAGGTCACATTTAAACTATACAACATCTATGTCTTATCCATGTCTCCGTCAGACCACAGAATACATTCCATCGAAGAACTGAGGTCCATAGTGGCCCCGGTAGCGGAGAAATACGGTGTGGATAAAGTATATCTATTCGGATCTGTGGCAAGAGGGGACTGCGATGAGAGCAGCGATTACGATTTCTGTATCGTTATTCCCGAAAGTTTCAGTCTTTTGAAGATCGGCTCGTTCTTTTATGACCTGAAGGAAGCCGTCGGCTCCAATATCGATCTGGTATGGGAAGACAATCTAAAGCCGCCCCTTATGGAGGAAGTACTGCATGACAGAAGACTCCTGTATGAAGCGTGATGTCAGGCGCAGGGATGCGTTGCGAATAGGAACATATGCGGTGGTTCCTTCAACCTGTGGGGTGCAGAGATGAAACTGCCCGGTTTTGAGATGACCCCCGACATCGAACGCATCGCTCTGCGCATTGTCGAGACGGTTGAAAGAATGGAGAAGACCAACTGGGCTGGGTCTTTCATCCGCCTGCGCAAGACCAATAGGATCAGGTCCATCCATTCGTCCGTGGCCATCGAAGCGAATTCTTTGTCGTTGGAGGAGGTCACGGACATAATCAACGACATAAAAGTGGCGGGCGACCCCCGAGAGATACTTGAGGTAAAGAATGCATGGAAAGCCTACAAAGACATCGGAAAGTACAGGCCGTATTCTCAGGATGATATGCTGCTTGCGCACCGCAAGATGTCCGGCGGCCTTGTGCGCGAGGCCGGCAGGTACAGGAGCGTCGAGGTCGGAGTATTCAAAGGATACGTGCTGATACATGAAGGGGCAAAACCGGCAGAGATCAAAGGGCTAATGGACAAAGTGTTCGAATGGGGCGTCAAATCCAACCTGCACCCGCTGATCAAAAGCTGCGTTTTTCATTTTCTTATTGAGTTTGTGCATCCTTTCGAGGATGGCAACGGGAGAATGGGGAGACTGTGGCAGACGGTCATTCTGGCAGATTGGAATCAGAACCTCCAGTGGATCCCCGTGGAGACCATGGTCTATAAGAACCAGCAGGGATACTACAAAGCGCTCCTCATCTCGGAACAGAGAAACGACGCAGCCTTCTTCGTCAAATTCATGCTGGAGATGATCGAATCCTCGCTGAACGAGGCGATCGAAAGCGGGCTGAGAGGGAATGAACCTGTAAATGAACCTGTAAATGAACCTGTAAACAAGACAGCACGCCGCATACTTGATGAACTTGCTGCGAACGGGAACCTTACTTATGATGAGTTGGCTGTCATGCTGGCTATTGGCAGGACCACGGTCATGCGCAACATCAAGGTGCTCAGGGATGCGGGGTTGATCAAAAGGGTGGGTTCGGACAAGACCGGCTGCTGGGAAGTGGTTGCAGGCTTTAAATAAGGCACTACAAAAGTATATATTGCTCAATATGGCTATTTTTGTGAAAAATAGTATTGCGATCATCGGGGCTGCGCGTTGAGAGACCTCAGCGCGGAGAACGGTATTATTTTCTATCGGTGAGAACATGAGAATCGGAAAAAGATATGCGCTGCTTGTCACTTTTGCGGCGTTTGCACTGCTGGCGGCCCCTTGCGGGGCCACCATTTTTGATGAGGGGG
>JAKQBQ010000051.1 GCA_029574055.1 Methanobacteriota archaeon | reverse complement strand
ATCGTCCGCCGATGCGCAGCATATTGCTGCCGAATTCTCCGGGAAATACATGTTCGACAGGCCTGCAATGGCGGGGATATCCTTATCGAACATAGCCCCGATAACCGCGATCAGCAACGATTATACTTTCGACCTCGTCTTCCAAAGGCAGATAGAGGCTGTGTGCAGAAAGGGGGACGTCGTCGTAGGGCTGAGCACTTCCGGGAACTCAAGGAATGTGATGCTGGCTATAGAAGCGGCAAAGAGGATCGGCGCGAGCACGGTGTCCTTCACAGGTGAGGGGGGAGTGCTCAAGGACATGGTGGACATAAGCTTCGTGATACCGACGAAGGAGACCCCGAGGGTGCAGGAGGGATACATGGTAGCCTGCCACACCATATGCGGGATCGTCGAAAGGGAACTGTTCGGAAAGAAGGCCGTTTTGGTAGATAGGGACGATACCCTGGTCAAAGATGTGCCTTACTGCGACGATCCGGACAAGATACAGCTGCTTCCCGGGGTCCCGAAGGCGATAGCCGACCTCAATGAAGCGGGGTACATTGTAATAGTGGTGACCAATCAATCAGGTATAGCCAGAGGCTTTTTGGACGAAGAGAAGCTGGCGGCCGTGCACGGGAAGATGGTCGCGGACATCGAGGCAGGAGGCGGGCGCATAGAAGACATCTTCTACTGCCCGCACCACCCGGACGAACGCTGCGCGTGCAGGAAGCCGGAGATCAGTTTGGGGATCACTGCCATCGCCAAGCATAGTATCAATCCCACCGTATCGTTCATGATAGGCGACAGCGACAAGGACATAGACTTTGGGAAAAAGCTTGGGTTAAAGACGTATCAGGTAACGGAAAGGAAAACGTTCGCGAACATTGTGGACGAGATACTCAGTTCCGATAGAACATGACCTTATAGATCCAGGCCAGGAACCTTCCGACCACCCCGCACTGACGAAGCGTCAGATACACTATCTTCGGGTTCACCTTGGACTCTCCGCCCTGCCTCTTCCCGAAATCGAATGTTACCTCCCCCACCTGTATATCGGAAGGCGCGAACCGCATGAGGTCGAAAAGCACTTTGAACCCTTTCATCTCGAATTTGCTCCCGTGCTCGTTGACGACCTTGGAGAATATCTCCGTGCTCCCGCCGAACAGGCCGCTCATTATGTCCTTGGATCTTTTCTTTCCGTGGACAAAGAGGACGGATGACGCTAACGCGTGGAATAGCCAGGAGCCCGCACTTCTTTTGAAGCCGAGAGCCTTTCTGTCAGTTCTTATGCCTATGACAAGGTCGCGTCCCTCGTTGAGCTCCTTGTATATCCTGCCTACAGCCTCGACCGGATGTTGGAAGTCCGAGTCCATGTTGACGAAGAGATCGGTGCCGGCGATCCTTATTCCCTCGCAGGTGCTGGCCGTCAACCCTCTGTCGTCCGGGGCCCTCACGAAGAACCTGACATTATCGAGACCGAGGGCTTCGACAAGCTCTTTGGAGCGGTCGACGGAGTTATCGTCCATAACGAGTATATGAAAATCCGGGTACATCTCTCGAAGAACGGACACCATACTTGCGATATTCTCCTCTTCGTTGTACGTCGGCAGTATTATCGTGCAGGTCTTTCCGTCACCCATATGCTGATTCTTATTCTCTAACCACTATTTCATATATGCGGAAATTAATCAACGTTCGAGTGTGGTACAATGCACGTAATATCATTGATCGTCAAAAACGAGTTCGGCGTCATGCAACGGGTCATGGGCGAGTTCACTCGCAATAAGATAAACGTAGAGACGATAGTGGTAGGGAAATGCGAGATCCCCAACAGGTCGAGGATGGTACTCTCAGTGATCGATAAAGAAGCCGCCGATACCGCAATGGGGAGGATCGAGAAACTGCAGGATGTCTACGCCGCAGAACTGATACCGCTGGAAGGTCAGTCCGCATACGCTCTGATATCGACGTCCAGCGGGAACGTTGGCCTGGTTGGAGGGGCTGCCCAGGTCGAGGAGATAATAGAGCGCAGCCGTTCGGAGAAATATGTGATGGCGCTCAACGCGCTGTGACAGCAAAACATTGGAAGTGAAACACAATGGAAAAAGCAGAAAAGATATGGATCAACGGCAAGCTTATCGACTGGAATGAGGCAAGGGTCCACGTCATGACACACGCCCTTAACTACGGCACAGGGGTGTTCGAGGGGATAAGGGTCTACAACACGCCCAAAGGACAAGCGGCATTCAGGCTGACAGACCACATAACGAGGCTGTTGGACGGGTGCAAGGTCATGGGGATAGACCCGGTATTCGGAGGCACCACATACAGCGTCGGCGA
>JAKQBQ010000047.1 GCA_029574055.1 Methanobacteriota archaeon | reverse complement strand
TCTGGATGGATTACTACCCCCCCATTGTTGTCGGGGACAACATCGAGTACATATTGAATAAATTCCAGACCGAGGATGCCATAAAGCAGCAGATCCGCAACGGCCATCTTTACTATTACATCATGGACGGCGACGAAAAGGCCGGATATTACAGCATACATCCGGAAGGCGACTCTCTCTACATCAGCAAATACTACGTAGCAAAGGAGTTCCGCGGAAAGGGGCTGGGTTCCAAGGCAATGGACGAGATATTGGAAAAAGGAAGGGAGCTAGGTATGAAAAAGGCATACCTCAATGTCAACAGGCACAACGCCCCTGCGATAAGCGTCTATGAGCACAAGGGGTTCGTCATCGTCAGGGCGAACAAGATAGATATCGGCGATGGGTACTTCATGGACGATTATCTCATGGAATACTACTTTTGAGGGCAAAGATGTTCATACCAACCACACCCGAGGAGATAAAGAAAAGAGGCTGGAAAGGCTTGGATGCGGTCATCGTCTCCGGCGACACCTATATCGATTCGCCGTACAACGGAGCATCGGTGATAGGCCATTGGCTCATTGACAACGGGTTCAGGGCAGGGATCATCTGCCAGCCGGACATGGATTCCGAGAAAGACATTTCGAGGCTGGGAGAGCCCGAACTGTTCTGGAGCGTCACGGCAGGTTCCGTTGACTCCATGGTCGCCAACTACACTCCCACCAACAAAAGAAGGAAGGACGACGATTTCACTCCCGGCGGGGTCAACGACCGTCGTCCCGACCGGGCATGCATCGCATACGCCAATCTAATAAAAAAGCACATAATAGGCAGGCCGATCGTATTGGGCGGGATCGAGGCCAGCCTCAGGAGGGTCGCGCATTACGACGCTTGGTCCGACTCTGTGAGGAGAAGCATCCTTTTCGATTCAAAAGCGGACATGATAACATACGGCATGGCCGAGCTGTCGAACCTGGAGTTGGCGCAGAGGATGAGGGACGGAAAGGATACGGCTGACATCAGGGGAATATGCAGGTCCGGAAAAGAGCCTCCCGCAGGATATGTGAAAATGCCGTCCTACGAGAACTGCGCCGAAGAGAAGGACGCGTTCATAAAAGCCTTCAGGATATTCTATGAGAACAATGATCCCCTGTCTTCAAAAGGCATATGCCAGAAGCACGGTGACAGATATCTTATTCAGAATCCTCCCCAAAGGCACCTTACTGTCGAGGAGATGGACCGCATTTATTCAATGGATTATGAGGACGCAGTGCACCCGTATTACCTCAAGGACGGGGCGGTAAAGGCCATGGATACCATAAAGAACTCCATCACCTCGCACAGGGGCTGCTACGGCGAATGCTCCTTCTGCGCGATATCGGTCCATCAGGGAAGGACGGTCATTTCGCGTTCTGAGGACTCCATCATATCAGAAGCGGAGAGGATCGCCTCGAGAAAGGGGTTCAACGGCATAATATACGATATCGGCGGGCCCACCGCCAACATGTACGGCATCGAGTGTTCGAAGAAGCTCGTGAAAGGGCCGTGCAAGGACAAGAAGTGCCTTTATCCGAAACCGTGCTCCTATCTTCCGATCGACCATTCGAGGCAGATATCCTTGCTGAAGAAAGTGTCGGAGATCCCCGGAGTGAAAAAGGTAATGGTCACATCGGGGATAAGGTACGACATGGTCGTCTCCGACCAGAAAAAGGGGATGGACTATGTTGATAGGATAGTAGGGAACCACGTCTCCGGACAGCTCAAGGTCGCCCCGGAGCACATCTCCCCCCACATCCTCGAGCTTATGTGCAAGCCGGGCCCGGACGTGCTTCTGAAATTCAAAAAAATGTTCGACGATTCCAATGCCGGACAAGGAAAGGATCAGTTCTTAACGTATTATTTCATTGTGGCGCATCCCGGATGCTACATGGAGGATATGGAAGAACTGTACCGATTCGTTCACAAAGAGCTCAAGACCAACCCCGAGCAGGTGCAGATATTCACCCCCACGCCCTCTACGGTATCAACGATGATGTACCACACCAGAAGGGATTATGAGAACACCAAGAACTTGAAATCGGAGCATTCTATGCAGATGAAGCAGAAACAGAAGGATGTCCTGCTGGGTCCCAAGGCGGCAGAATATGGGAAAAAACAACGAAAGGCTGTTTGAGATCGTTTCTCCGATAGTTTCCGAATACGGCATGAGGCTGACCGCCGCCTCCTTCTGCGCTTCAAAGGAATTCCAGGGGTATTGGAGGAGGTCCGGGGATGATGTGGACGTCAAGATCTCAGATTATCTTACTGATGCCCCGGACGCGGTGATAGAGGACTTCTCAAGGACGGTCATCGGCACGACCGCCGGCAGGAAACCGGTGTATGGCAGCATCTATCTGGAGTGGGTAAGGTCGGATGGGTACATCAACAGCAAAAGGAGGATATATCTCAAAAGAAGCAGGAACCTTACCGGCTCCCATGAAGGCAGAGAAAGGAGCCTCTTGGATTCTCTGGACAGGCTTCTCGACTCCGGGCTGCTTGATCCTGAAAGCATCGAGAATTCTGTCTTTTCGTGGACCAGAACACCAAACGTGAGGAAGGTAGGGTTCTGCTCGCCCATGATGAGGGTGGTGGGGGTATCCTGCGCGCTCGACGATCCTTCGGTTCCGGAGTTCGTGCTCGATTATGTGGTATATCACGAGGCCCTCCATCTGGCGCAGGGATACATGCCGGGGCAGAGGCCCCATTCGAAAAAGTTCAGGGCGGCGGAGAGAAAATATCCTAAATACGAAGAAGCCGAGAGGTTTTTAAGGACCCTTAAAGCATCGCCGGAGTGAAATGATATATGAAAGGCAAGCAATCCACACCTGTGTCTGAAAAAAACGAGGATTTCATCTTTGAGAACGACAGCGGGATGTTCGGCGTCGATATCGAAGATGTGAGAAAGATGGTCGACGAAGGCAATCCCGACGGAATGTTCGCAATGGGGATGGCCTATCTTTTCGGGATGATCGTCGATCAGGATATGGAAAAAGGGTTCGAGCTTTTGGAGGCTGCAAGCGAGAAGGGGCAGCCGGACGCCATGACGCTGCTGGTGAGGATGTACATGTCCCACCAATATTCCAACATGGATGCGAAGAAAGCGGTAGAATATTCAATGAAAGGCGCGGAAGCAGGGATAAGCGACGCCCAGCTGTTCCTCGGGATAGCCTACATGGACGGCACGGGCGTGGAACAAGACTATAAAAAAGCGGCTGAACTGTTCAGAGAAGCCGCTAAAAAAGGGAATTCCGAAGCGAGGAACACCCTTGCATACATTTATCAGGAGGGGCTCGGGGTGGAGAGAGATGTCGAGAAGGCCTTCAAACTCTACAAGAACGCCGCTTCAGCGGGGAACACCAATGCCCAATACCAGACAGGCGCATATTACGAAGAGGGGATCGGAGTGAGGTCCGATCTCAAAAAGGCGGCAGAATGGTACGAAAAGGCCGCTGAGAACGGGGACGTCTTTGCAATGGAACGTCTCGGGATAATCTACAACGTTGGGTCAGCAGAGCTCAGGCCAGATCCCGAATTGTCTTTCAAATGGTTCCTCGATGCCGCCCTCGGCGGGATGCTGGGCGCAATGTATTATGTGGGGGTATACCACATCGAGGGATACGGGGTTGAAAAAGATAGAGAAGAAGGGATGAAATGGCTTAGATTGGCCGCCTCAAGCGGGAGCAGAGAAGCAAACGAGCTTTTATCAGAGCTTGAGAATGAAGGTGATCCTAATGGATGAGAAAGACCCGGATGAGATGTACAGCGAGGGGCTGGAGCTTTTGAACAAAGGGGAAGAGGCAGACATCATAGCGGCCGCGGAACTCTTCAGGAAAGCGGGCGAGCACGACCACGTCGGAGCAAAAAGAACGCTTGGGATGCTGTACTTGGAAGGCGTGGCCATCGAGCGCGACCTCGAGAAAGCGTATTCTTTGATCGCAGAAGCTTCGGTCGCGATGGACCCCTTTGCGATGTACACGCTGGGAAGGATGTATGAGGGCGGCATCGGGGTGGAGCAGAACGACCGCGAGGCGCTGTACATGTTCGCCTCGGTCGCAGAGATGGGCATTCCGGGAGCGGAAGCGGACGCGGAAAGGATAATGCGACGCATAAAAGAGAGAATGGTGAGGAAGCTCAGGGCCAGACCCATTCTGAACCTTGAGATATCCGATGTGGAGGTGGAGGCGGTATGCTGCAAGAAGATGATGGATGCCGTCATGGAAGGCACCATAGAGGTCATGGATACTTACAAAGGCCCGGATCTCGTGATCGACGATGAAGATAGGCTGACCTTCCTCACCGAATGCCCCTTCTGCGGCAGTAAGCCAAAGAGGGTGTCGAAGGACAAAATATACTGAATAAACACCTTATAACACGATAATCATAGAAAAAGACTATAAAAGCCAAGCGTATATCTCTATATAAGCTCGGGTTTATAAACACGAACGGGTGACGAAAATGGATGGGAACATGGACATTAAAGAGCAGGTAATGCTCATACGTGCAGTTATCGGACGCAAGATCATGGAGATCGACGAGTACGAAGAAAAAGCTACCAACCTCACAGGCGACGAGGCGGAGAAATGC
>JAKQBQ010000045.1 GCA_029574055.1 Methanobacteriota archaeon | reverse complement strand
GGCATGACCACGGTGACCGAGTGCATGCCGAGCTCCTCGCATTTCTTGCCTTTCATCCTCACATATACCTCGGACGCGGGGTCGCTGCCTACGAGCACCACGGCAAGGCCGGGGGTTATCCCTTTGGATATCAGGGATCCTATCCTCTCCCTCAGTTCCGCATATATGCTTTCGGATACGGTCTTCCCAAGTATCAGTTCGGTCAAAACTTCACCGTCATTTCGAAAGCCACTCTATTATATTATATTAGCGCGGCCGATCTTCCATCATCTTCCGGATTTCGGCAACGGTCGATGGCCTCAGGCCCATGTCCATCATCCCTTCCAAGACCTTCCTTACATTGCCGGCGTTGGCCTCCGCCTCTTCCTTGGACATGATCCCTTTGTCTCTCGATTCGACCATGTGCCAGGTGTGGGTCGCGATGACGAATGCCCCCTCCTTCATATCCGATGCCATCTGCAAATAATCCTCCGGCACCCTCTTGGATTCATGCATCGGCCACAGATAGGCGGATATCTTTTTTCCGAGGGAGTCCCTGCCTTCCGGGACGGGCACCTCCCATATGCCGCCGATCTTCTCGGGAATGAGCGACGGCGACATTTCCGCATAACGCGAGGAGTCAACGCCGATCCCGAATTCCGGAAGGATGCCCAGCGTTTCGTCGTCGATCTTCATGTACGGCGCCCTGAAGCTCTCCGGGGCCTTTCCTACCGCATCCTTCACTGCCGCCATGGATTCTTCCATGATCTTTCTTTTTTCGTCGATCCCGGCGGCGGTAAGATCCTCATGCTCCGCACCATGCATCCCCACCTCGTGTCCGGACAGCAAACTCGAGTCCATCTTCCTAAGCGTGGAAGCTTCGGCAAAGAACGTTGCTTTTATCGACAATTCGTCCAAAAGATCGGACAGTATCGAAAGCCCCTTCCCCGCGGAGGAGAACCTGGGCCCGGCGCCGCTTCCTCTGTCGATGGAGCCTGCGGCGATGCCTCCCGGGATCGCGATGTTTACATCCCTATCGAGATCGACGGTGAAGCACAGCGTCCGCATCTTACCTTGTCCTGGGGGCGGTTATCCTCTTCAGGAGCATCCCCTCGATGTCGAACGGTTTATACTTGGCAGCCAGCTCTTTCGCCCTGTCCACTTTGGCCTTGTTGTCTCCGTATATCTGGAACAGCACATCGCCCTTCTCCACCCTCTGGCCTTTCTTCTTCATCAGCAGCACGCCCGCTCCCTTGTCCGATGGGGACCCCGAGGCTATGGCCACCGCCACCAGGTCTTTGTTGGAAATCGTGTGCACGTACCCCGCTTTCAGCGAGACGATGTCGGCGACGAACTTCCCGGGGATCAGGTCCTTGGAGCTTATTTCGGGGCTGCCCTTCTGGGCAACGACTATCTCCCTGAACTTCTCCATCGCGGCGCCTGAGTCGAGGATCTCCTTCGCTTTCTCCGCGCCGTTGGCGAACCCTCCCATCTCAAGGATTATACCGGCGAGGTCGCACGCCTTCTCTATGACGCTGGCAGGGTGTTTCTCCCCTTCGAGTATCCGTATGCATTCCCTGGCCTCCAGCTTGGGGCCTATCGCATTGCCCACCGGCTGGTCGGCATATGTTATTGCGCATTCGATGTGGATGTTCAGCTTCTCGCCGAGGTCCATGAAGTCCCTGGCATATGCCC
>JAKQBQ010000043.1 GCA_029574055.1 Methanobacteriota archaeon | reverse complement strand
GGAGGCAGCTACGCCCAAGGCGCGACAGTGACCATCACTGCGAACCCGGCACCGGAAGGGCAGCAGTTCAAGCAGTGGAACATCTCGCCCGCAGTCGCCTTCACAGGCGGCACGAGCGCAACGGATGCCACGGCGAAGTTCACCATGCTGAACAAGACTGTGACCGTTGCGGCCGTATACGAGGATGCGCCGGCAGAAAGCGGCGATGAAGACAGCGGAGGCAGCAACACGCTGCTGTATGCAGCGATCATCGTGGTCGTAGTGCTGCTGGTATTGGCTGTAGTGTACTTCCTCTTCTTCAGGGGGAAGATCGGAAAGCCCTGATCCGCCGCCGGTGATAACAGAAGCGGTCAAAACTATTTTCAAACTCCAAGGGGGTCCGCCCCCGCTTTTTCTACAACGGCGGTCCGCCGACTTTCACAAGCATAAATCTTAATATGAATCATCAGATTGTCATATTTCATGCGCATAACTATCGTCGGATGCGGTTCCATCGGCTCAAAGCTCGCGAAGGCCGCCGATGAGATGAACGAGGTCAAAAGGATCTATCTTATGGACATAAGGAAAGAGGTCGCCGAGAAAGTGGCTGCCGAACTCAACAAAGCGATAGTCATCGACTCTGTCGACGAAGAGCTTTATCATTCGGATCTTGTCGTCGAGGCCGCTTCGCAGGAAGCTGCAAGGGACATACTCCCGAAAGTGGTCACCAGAGGCGTGGACATCATGATCATGTCTGTCGGGACATTCGTTGACGACGAGTTCAGGAACATGATCTTCGAGAAGGCCAAGGTCAGCGAGGCGAGGGTTTTCATCCCTACAGGCGCGCTCTGCGGCGTCGATGGGTTGAGGTCTGCGGTGATCGATGATGTGGATGAGGTCGAGCTCATAACCACGAAGTCGCCGAAGAGCCTCAGAGGCGTAGCATACGTGGAGAAAAAAGGCATCGATGTGGAGAAGTTCACCGAGAAGACCACCATATATTCCGGATGTGCCAGAGAGGCCGTGAAGCTGTTCCCGAAGAACGTGAACGTCGCAGCGACGGTAAGCCTTCTTGGTATAGGATTCGACAAGACTAAGGTGACCGTTGTGGTGGACCCGGATATAAAGAGCAACTCCCACGAGCTGAGGATCAAAGGAAAATTCGGAGAGATGAACTGCCACACGTACAACATCCCGGAACCGGACAACCCGAGGACATCCCACCTTGCCACCCTTTCGGCGATAGCTGCCTTGAAGAGACTGGCGCGCAACGAATGGTTCGGCATATGAGCAAACCTTTTTGTTGACATCATCTTATTATCCGGTATGGAAAGGTCCCGTGCCGAAAGGCTGATCTCCAACGCGAAGGGTCTGGATGCGGTCGTCATACTGAACGGCGGAGCGCCGTTCCTGGATTCCGCGTTCTGGTACCTCACAGAGCTTACCGGAGGCTCTTTCGAAGGGTCGTTCGCCGTTGTGAGGAAAGACGGCGGATTGGACGTTATCGTAAGCACGCTGGAAGCGGAGACCGCAGAGTCCGGGAAAGGGAACCTGCGCGTGTACAACACACGCGAGGAAAGGGACGACCATCTCCGAGAAGCGCTCAAAGGCGCCGGGAATGTGGGCTTCAACATCCACAACGCACCCTATTCTATGGTGAATCATGTGAAAAAGACGGTAAAGGGAATAAATGTCAAGGATGCTTCATCGGCGATCTCCTCGACCGTCTCGGTAAAGGACAGCAAAGAGATAGAGCTGACCCGCGAAGCATGCAGGATATCCTCTCAGGCGGCGAAGGAGATACCGGACATGCTCTCCGAGGGCATGACCGAAAAGGAAGCCGCGTTCAAGATAGATATGAGGATGAGGGAGCTGGGCGGGGAGGGGAACGCGTTCGATACGATTTCTGCTTTCGGTCCAAACAGCTCAAAGCCGCATCACTCCCCGACAGACCGCAGGCTTGCGAAAGGCGACGCTGCGCTCTTCGACTTCGGCACCAAATACGGAAGGTACTGCTCGGACATGACCAGGACGGTATTCCTGTCAAGGCCGCCGGAGATACTGGAGCGGGCGTACGAGGTGGTGCTCGAGGCTCAGACCGCCGGCATCGAGAGATATATGGACGGGGCGAAGGCGAAGGATGCTGACATTGCAGCAAGGGAAGTGATAGATAGGACTGAATTCAAAGGCAAGTTCATCCATTCCTTCGGCCACGGCATAGGTATGGATATCCACCAGGACATATCGGTCTCCCCCAGATCGGATCATATCCTCAAGGAAGGGAACATCGTATCCGCAGAGCCGGGCATATACATTCCCGGAGTGGGAGGGATAAGGATAGAGGACACCTGCCTGATAACAAAGAACGGGTGCGAAAGGCTGACGGACTTTGACAGAAAGATGACCATCGTCTGATCAGAATGCCCGCTCG